>DOVG01000272.1 GCA_003520205.1 Lachnospiraceae bacterium | reverse complement strand
TTGCATTTGAGATATACATTCTATCACCAAAGAGCTGAGTAATAAGCTTAGCATATGGTGTTTCACCACAACCAGCACAAGCTCCTGAGAACTCAAGAAGTGGCTGTCTGAACTGTGATCCCTTAACAGAAGCAGCACCAAACTTAGCAATAACTTCTTCCTTATCAGGAACTGATACAGCATAGTCGAAGAGGTTCTGCTCAGCCTTAAGAGCATCATCAAGAGGCTTCATCTCTATAGACTTTGTAGGACATACATTTGTACATGATCCACATCCAAGACAGTCCATAGTAGATATAGCTATATTGAACTTGTACTCAGGCATTCCTGTAACATCCTTAGACTTGAAGCCTTCAGGTGCTGCAGCAACTTCTGCCTCTGTAAGAGCAACTGTTCTGATAGCTGCATGAGGACATACATATGAACAAAGTCCACACTCTACACACTTATCTGGTGTCCATACAGGAACTGATACGGAAACACCTCTCTTCTCGTAAGCTGCTGTACCTGAAGGTGTAGAACCATCCATGTATCTTGCAACTACAGAAACAGGAATTGTATTTCCTTCCTGAGCTGAAACCTTGATCTGAACATCGTTTACGAAATCCTGCTGTTCTTTTGTACCATGTGTAGCTGCAGGATAATCAAGACCTTCATCAACACAGTTCTTCCAAGAATCAGGAACATCTACCTTAACTACTGCATTAGCACCAAGGTCGATAGCTTTCCAGTTCATCTGAACGATATCATCACCCTTCATACCATATGACTTCTTAGCAGCTGCCTTCATATGCTCAATAGCTTCTGCTTCAGGAATGATACCTGTGAGCTTGAAGAATGCTGACTGAAGAATTGTATTGATACGTGTAGGACCCATACCTGACTCGATACCAAGCTTAACACCATCGATTGTGTAGAAGTTGATATTGTGGTCAGCGATATATTTCTTAACCTGTCCAGGAAGGTGCTTATCAAGCTCTTCTCCTGACCATGGGCAGTTAAGAAGGAATGTACCACCATCAACAAGCTCTTCAACCATATGATACTTCTTAACGTAAGCTGCATTATGGCAAGCTACGAAATTAGCCTTATGGATGAGGTATGTTGACTTGATTGGCTTATCACCAAATCTAAGGTGTGACATTGTGATACCACCTGACTTCTTTGAATCATAATCAAAGTAAGCCTGAACATACTTATCTGTATTATCACCGATAATCTTGATAGAGTTCTTATTAGCACCAACAGTACCGTCAGCTCCAAGTCCCCAGAACTTACAGCATACTGTACCTTCTGGTGTAGTAACAAGAGCATCACCTGAATCAAGTGAAAGATTTGTTACATCATCGAAGATGCTGAGTGTGAACTCTTCTTTCTCTGTATTATTAAATGCAGCAACGATTTCTGCAGGAGTTGTATCCTTTGAACCAAGTCCATAACGACCTCTTGTAATAGGTGTATCCTTGAACTCTGTTCCACGAACAGCAGCCATAACATCAAGAGCAAGTGGCTCAGCGATTGATCCAGGCTCCTTTGTTCTATCAAGAACGATGATCTGCTTAGCTGTCTTAGGAATAGCTGCGATAAACTTATCATTAACGAATGGTCTGTAAAGACGTACCTTTACAACACCAACCTTCTCGCCCTTAGCTGTAAGGTAATCAATTGTCTCTTCGATAGTATCACATACAGAACCCATAGCAACGATAACCTTCTCTGCATCTGGTGCTCCATAGTAATTGAAGAGCTTATAATCTGTACCAATCTTAGCATTAATCTTATCCATATACTTCTCAACGATAGCAGGCATATCATTATAAGCAGGATTGCATGCTTCTCTTGTCTGGAAGAATACGTCAGGGTTCTGTGCAGATCCCTTCTCGCATGGATGATTAGGATTAAGAGCTTCAGCTCTGAACTTATCTAATGAATCATATGGGAAGATATCTTCAAAGTCCTCATTTGACCAACAATCAATCTTCTGAATTTCATGTGATGTACGGAAACCATCGAAGAAGTTAATGAATGGAAGTCTTCCTTCAAGAGCTGCCATATATGCAACTGGTGTAAGGTCCATAACTTCCTGTACAGATGACTCGCAGAGCATTGCACAACCTGTCTGACGACAAGCATATACGTCTGAATGGTCACCAAAGATGTTGAGAGCATGTGAAGCAACGCATCGAGCTGATACATTGAATACACCCGGAAGTCTCTCACCAGCAACCTTGTAAAGGTTAGGGATCATAAGAAGAAGTCCCTGAGAAGCTGTGTAAGTAGATGTCATAGCACCTGCAACAAGTGATCCGTGAACTGTACCGGCTGCACCTGCCTCAGATTCCATCTCTAATATTTTTACTGTGTTGCCGAAGATATTCTTTCTTCCAGCAGTTGCCCATTCATCAGTATGTTCTGCCATAGGTGATGATGGAGTGATAGGATAGATAGCTGCACAATCAGTAAATATATACGATGCATGAGCTGCAGCTTCATTACCATCCATGGTCTTTTTGAATCTTGCCATTTTCGATTCCTCCTAGATTTATTTCTTTATGAACTCCTGACAAAGAGTTCTGGACACGTCTATTATGTGCCAGTCAAAACAAATGCACACAAAAAAAGACGCAAAAAGCTAAATAAGATAATAACACAAATCGAATCTATTGTGAACAGATAAAAGCCTTCTATTTTCTAATCTTTCTTAAACAAAACATACTATAATTAGCATATTCTAACCACTATTAAAAATAGTACCGCCTGTCAAATACTTATTATAATCTTTATAGTCTTTACCTGCCTTCCTCATCTTCCTGGCAACAAAAAAAATTTTCGGCAGAAAAAATAATTCTGCCGAAAATTTATTCTTACTTTGCTCTCTGATCAAGTCTAGAAAGCACATCCAGGAGGACAGCTACCTCCTTCTCCTTAGCGATCTGGAAGTAGTCCTTAAAACGAGATGCTTCACTTACATCCCCTTTTATTGATATCTTGATTAGCAGGTTACGAGCCGCTTTCATATTCTTTACTACTTCTTTGTATGAGCTTATCAGATCTTCATCATAATTAAGATATCCATTAGCCATCAGGTACTTAATTCTCTCGAGCATAAGCACCTTATGATCATACATTACATGTAATGCCCTAATATCAAAATCAGGTTCATCAGCCTGCATCTGCTTCATGATTCTGGCAAGAGCCACATCATATACTTCAACTCCAAAGGTAGTATCATGAAAACGGTTTCTCATCATACGGAAATGATTCTTTGTATCCTGAGAATTCAGATATTCTCTAATGGTATCTCTGATAAGTGTTATATCAACGTCATAATAGCAGGTGTCTGTATTCTTGAAAATAACATACAGACCTCTCGTTCCCTTGTAATCATCCTTAAACATATGATCTTCTGACGCAGAAATGACATCATAACCTTTTCTTACATCTTCAAAGGACAGTTTATTATGAGCATATTTATCCTTGAATGTGAAGTCTCCACAATAGAATCCTTCTCCATCTATATCATATCCATAGATAAAAAGCTCATGAGGGAATTTATAGCCAACCTCAACATCTACGTCACTCAGAATCTTTGCTTCATCAAAAACTCCATATACATATCCACCAAGATCAATGGTTTTAATAATAAAATCAATGATATCACCACAATAACTCTCTATTTGCTGCTTAGTCATAAGAGATGTGATAAGATAAGGGCATTCCTTAAGAGAACTGCTTCCAGGCATGATATCCATGAACAGCATCTCATCCCCTGTAAATATCTCCTCTATGTTATAGCATCTAAGCTGTATATAATTACTGAAAATCCATTTTCTTGCAATTTCATCATCTGACAAAATAGAAAAAAGTGTAGCATGCCACTGCCATGATGTTATTAATGGTGTCCTGGTAACCGGTAATCTTTTTTTTCCATTAGCCATGAACGTATCCCTCCCTTAGTCTTCTTTCTTATCAAGCTTATCCTTAATAACTGCAGCGAGATCCCCAAATGTAGGATATTCTTCTAACGATAATTCGTAATCGCTAAACTGAATACCAAACTTCTCTTCTGCAGAAACAATAAGTCTGATAATAGAAACTGAATTAATTCCATACTCAGTTACAATATCCTTCTCCATATCTATCTCACCGAGTTCGGAAAATTCTTCATTAATGAGGGTTGCTAAGGCAATCCTTACTTCTTCCTTTTCCATATATAGTAACCCCTTTCTATATAATTTTCTGCACATCTTTATTTTACCTTTTACAGATAGAAAAATCAACTCAAATTAGGAAAATGAGGGCATACAAAAAGGACCGACCATACCAGGTCGATCCTTATATTCATTTATTTATCTGTTGCCTGTCCAGCAAATCTATTTGGATTAAGTCTTATTCCAGGTCCCATAGATGAAGACATTGTAACACTCTTCAGATACTGTCCCTTAGCGCTAGATGGTCTAGCCTTAACAACCGCATCCATAAGAGCCTTATAGTTATCAGCGATCTGCTCAGCTGTGAAAGAAGCCTTTCCAACTGGAACATGGATGATATTTGCCTTATCAAGTCTGTACTCAATCTTACCAGCCTTAACATCTTCGATAGCCTTAACAACATCAGGTGTAACTGTACCAGCCTTTGGGTTTGGCATAAGTCCCTTAGGTCCGAGTACACGTCCAAGACGTCCAACAACACCCATCATATCCGGTGTAGCAATAACTACATCAAAGTCAAGCCATCCTTCATTCTGAATCTTTGGTACAAGTTCATCACCACCAGCGTAGTCAGCACCTGCCTTAAGTGCCTCTTCAACCTTGTCACCCTTAGCGAATACAAGAACTTTAACTTCTTTACCTGTTCCATGTGGAAGTACAACTGCTCCACGTACCTGCTGATCTGCATGACGTCCGTCAACACCCAGCTTAAGATGAGCTTCAATAGTCTCATCAAACTTTGCATTGGCTGTCTTCTTGATTAACTCAGCAGCCTCTTCAAGGTCATAAAGCTTATTCTTTTCTACAAGCTTTGATACCTCTAAATATCTCTTACCTTTTTTCATCTTCATTACCTCCCGAATTAATCAACTACTTCAATACCCATTGAGCGTGCTGTACCAGCAATCATGCTCATAGCTGCCTCAAGTGAAGCTGCGTTAAGGTCCGGCATCTTAGTCTCAGCAATTTCCTGAACCTGTGCCTTAGTGATCTTTCCAACCTTCTTCTTATTAGGCTCTCCAGATGCTTTCTGAAGACCTGCTGCCTTCTTGATAAGAACTGCTGCAGGTGGTGTTTTAGTAATGAAGCTGAAGCTTCTGTCTGCATAAACTGTGATAACTACAGGAATTATCATATCACCCTTATCAGCTGTACGATCGTTGAACTGCTTTGTGAAGTCAACGATATTTACACCGTGCTGACCAAGAGCTGGTCCAACAGGTGGTGCTGGAGTTGCCTTTCCTGCAGGTATCTGTAACTTAATGTAACCTTCGACTTTTTTAGCCATTTTAAATTCCTCCTTTGTGGTAAATATCGGGGTAGGTTATGCCCCTTCCACTTATATATAAACTATTCCGAAGAATAATTTACAGCTTCTGTATATCGCCCAGACCGATTTCAACATCGGTTGAACGTCCGAATATATCCATGTCAATAGTAACCGTCTGCTTTGTACGGCTTATAGTCTTTATAGTTCCGACTGTTCCTTCCCATGCTCCAGCAATTACCTTTATAGTATCGCCAAGCTCTACATCGATAACAATATCCTCTGTCTTAACACCGAGCTTACGCATCTCGATTTCTGTAAGGGGAACTGGTTCTGATCCGGGACCGACAAATCCTGTAACACCTCTGGTATTTCTTACAACATACCATGTTACATCATTCTTGATCATATGAACAAGAACATAGCCCGGGAATATCTTTTTGGATATAGTCTTTCTGACACCATTCTTAACTTCAACAGTATCTTGAACAGGAACCATAACTTCAAACATCTGATCCTGAAGTCTTCTGTTCTCGATAGTCTTCTCTATGTCAGCCTTAACCTTATTCTCATATCCGGAGTATGTATGAACCACATACCAATGAGGTTCGTCATCTCCCTGCTGCTTTATATTTGCAGACTTAATACGAGGAGCCTCTTCAACCGCTTCTGTCTCTTCAACTGCTTCTGTTTCCACATCTGCAGCTGCTTCTTCAACAGAATCCTGATTAAGAGCCTGTGTTAATTCCTCATCAGTATTCATTATCTTTTCATCTGACATTGCTTCACCGCCTACCATATATACTGAAGTGCAAGATTAAGTAACCAGTCAACAACAACAATAAGTAATCCAAGTAAAACAGCTGAAGTTAGAACTACGCCTGCCTCCTTAGCAAGAACAACCTTTGTTGGCCAGGTAATCTTACCAAATTCATGTTTAAGTTCCTGAAACCAGCTTCTTTTAAGAGCAGGTGATGTTTCCTTTTTATCTGCCATAATTCGTACCTCTCCTAAATACTAATTACTTGGTTTCTTTATGCATTGTATGTTTCTTGCAGAATCTACAATACTTCTTTGTCTCCATCCTGTCTGGATGCATCTTCTTCTCTTTTGTAAGGTTGTAATTACGCTGTTTGCATTCCTGACATGCAAGAGTTATCTTAACACGCATGACTATTACCTCCGTTTAAATAATCATATGAATAGTAATTTTTCCAAAATTCTGTACGAAAATAGGGTAACCTTTTATGTGCCGGGATGGGATCCCCGAAATCGCACACCAAAAGAAGTGCGTACAGAAACGCAAAAGCAAGAATAACATAGTTTGCACATCAAAGTCAAGTAGATTTTAAACTTCTATATTAACGACCTGATTGCAAATACTATGATTACTAATGCGCCCAGTATAATTCTGTAGATACCAAATATCTTGAAATCATTCTTCTTGATATAACCCATAAGGAACTGGATTACAAACACTGACACGAAGAACGCTACGAGCATTCCTATAATGAGTTCAAAGAACTGTGGAGCCGTATAATGGAATCCGAACTTAATAAGCTTAACCAGACTCCAACCGAACATAATCGGTATACTCATGAAAAATGAAAACTCGGCTGCAACTCTTCTTGATATACCCATTGTCAGTCCACCGACTATAGTTGCACCTGAACGTGATGTTCCCGGAACTATAGCAAGTGTCTGGAAAAGTCCCAGCTTAAGAGCATCCAGATAAGTAAGCTGACTCATTTTCTTTATAGATGGATCTCTCTTCTCATTTCTTTTCTCTACCAGAATGAAAAGAATACCGAATATAATAAGCTGAACTGCTATAACAGGTGCATTGTGAGCATATTTATCCATCCAGTCATCCAGAAGAAGTCCTATAACTGCAGCAGGAATCGTGGCAACGATAACCTTGAGCCATAGATTGATAATAACTCTGCTTATTCCTACACTTCCAAGACGAATTTCATTCTTCCATCTTCCGTCTTTTCTTTTTCTTCCTTTTGAATCAACTACTGTTGGAATCTTGTCATCCTTCACAAGTCTGAAAGGCCACAGCTTACTCCAGTACATATATACTACAGCTAAAATAGCTCCCAGTTGTATCACCACGAAGAACATGTCCTTGAAATTCTGATCTGCATCCAGTTTAGCAAACTGATCAACCAGAAGCATATGTCCTGTGCTGCTTATTGGAAGCCATTCTGTTATACCCTCAACTATTCCTATGAAAATTACCTTTAATAATTCAAAAAACATACTTTTCCCCTCAACAAATGTACCAGGCATAATCTATGCTTAAATATAAATGTCACCTATGTCACTATAACACTTTAATCACTTGCTAACAAGCATTTCGTATTCATTTGAAACCTTTTCTACATCTCCATAACTTATGATTCTACCTTTATCGAGAATAAGTGCCTTGTTACATATTCTCTGAACCTGTTCAGTATTATGCGATACGAACAGAACTGTAACCCCTTTTTTCATCAGCATTATAAGTCTCTCTTCACTCTTTTTCTTGAACTTTGCGTCACCTACAGAAAGAACCTCATCAAGAATAAGCATATCCGGCTCAACTATAGTCGCTATCGCAAAGCCCAGTCTTGCTTTCATACCTGAAGAATAATTCTTAAGAGGAACATCAATAAAGTCCTTAAGCTCCGAAAAATCAATTATCTCATCCAGCTTCTCATCTATAAACTTATGGCTGTAACCAAGGCAGGCTCCATACAGGTATATATTCTCAAGTCCAGTATACTGCGGATCAAATCCGGCGCCCAACTCTATAAGAGGCGCCAGTATACCTTTTCTTTCTATACTTCCCACACTCGGTTTAAAGACTCCCGCAATAACCTTCAAAAGTGTCGACTTTCCGGCACCGTTAAATCCAAGAATACCCAGCCTGTCTCCCGCCTTCAGCTCAAAGGATACATCTTTTAAAGCCCAGAACTCGTTATATATCAGCTCATGCTTCATTAGTGCGATAAAGTATTCCTTCACCGAATCATGCTTTTCTTTACTTAGGTTGAACTTCATTCCAACATTTTCAACCTTTAAAACAGTTTCTGTCATAACTAGATCTCCAGAATAAATTTATCTTCATTTTTCTTAAATACAAATATACCTACAAGCAGAGCTACTGCTCCAAAAAGCGTAGCATAAATCAGATATTTGATGTTCATTGGTTCACCAAACACTGCACTTCTGAAACACTCTATTACGGAAAAAAGAGGATTTCCCTTGAGTACAAAACTCCAGTGACTCTTAAGAAGTTTTTCTGCCTTATAGAAAATAGCTGAAGTGTACATTATAAGCATAAGAGCTATAGTCCAGAGATATTCCATATCTCTGAAGAATACGCCTACGGTCGAAAGTATCATTCCACATCCAAGACTGAGAAGCAGAAGTACAAATAAAACCGGAATAGCCTGAAATACATATAATGTCGGATATACTCCGAGAGCTAATGCTACTATAGCCAGTACTATCAGAGATATAAGGAATATCACGAAGTTAAATAAGATTGCTGACAAAGGATATAGCATTTTCGGAACATATACTTTTTTTATAATAGAACTATTAGCTCTTATAGACTTAAGAGCTGCAGTGGTAGACTGGGAGAAAAATCCATAAAGAAGTCTTCCTGTAAGTATATATACAGGGAAAGACTTTTCTTTAACTCCCATCAGTGTCCCGAAAACTATGGTCAGAACTATCATCGTAAGAAGCGGTTCCAGAAGCGACCATAGTATTCCAAGATAAGATCGTCTGTACTTAAGCCTTATTCCTTTTTTTATCAGTTCCGATAGTATAAAACGGTTCTGCATTATCTGGTCATTTTTCATTAGAAAATCCTCGTTATAACCCTATACTTCAAAAGGTTCTCGAAAGTAAAATACCCCCGAGAACCCCTCATATTATTCTTCAAATGTTACTGAATCAGCGGATGCAAAAAAATCCGACTTGTACTCTTTATATAACTCTTTATAGCAGGCAAAGTTTACCAGCCAGAACTCATCCTTATTATCATATACACAAGAAAGATAGGAATAGTCTGTTCCCTTAACCTTGCGACTGTACTCAAAATACACATACTTGCCCTTGGTTTTTACCTTTGGCGACCCCGGGATGCTATTTGCCTTGATATAGGCTTCTGCATAATCCTGAGCAGAATTAGCTTCAAGACCACTCTTCTCTATATCATCCTTCTTTGATCTGATTCCCATTGCCAGACCATCCGGACTTGTATAGTACCAGGTTGCATTTGCAAGCACAGCTTCCTGATACTGTTTACCAAGAACTATGCTCATCCCTTCTGATTTTATGGTATCGTCACCAGTTGATTCTTTCTTGCCACAACCGACCAGCAGACTAATCAGCATGAATACTATTAATCCAACTACCTTTTTCTTTATTCTAATCTTCATAAAATAATAAATCCAATCGTAGTTTTTAGATATTGCCATTATCGCAACTATTTGATTACGTGTACCCAGCCCTCTGGTCCTTCTATTCTGCACATCTGAATACCTGTAAGAGTATCATAGAGTTTCTTGATAGTAGGTCCCATTTCATCCATTCCGCTTGGGAATGCAATTTCCTTACCATGATCAACAATCTTTCCAACAGGAGAGATAACTGCTGCTGTACCGCAGAGACCGCACTCTTCGAACTCTGGAACTTCATCCAGATATACTTCTCTTTCTTCTACTTCAAGTCCAAGATACTCCTTAGCAACTACCTCAAGAGATCTTCTTGTTACTGAAGGAAGGATACTGTTTGACTTAGGTGTAATGAACTTATTACCCTTAATAAAGATAACATTTGCTCCACCTGTCTCTTCGATCTTTGTTCTTGATGCAGGATCAAGATAGAGATTCTCATCAAATCCATTCTTATGAGCATCAACTATTGCATGAAGTGACATAGCATAGTTAAGACCTGCTTTAATATGTCCTGTTCCATGAGGAGCTGCTCTGTCGAAATCACTTATTCTGATTGTAATAGGCTTTGCGCCACCCTTGAAATAAGGTCCAACAGGAGTAGTAAGAATTCTGAACTGATATTCATCAGCAGGCTTAACACCTATTACCTCATTTGAGCCAAACATAAAAGGTCTTATATATAATGTAGCTCCGCTTCCATATGGAGGTACCCAGTCCTCATTTGCAAGAACTACCTTATTAACTGCATCCAGGAATCTTTCTTCCGGAAAGACTGCCATTTCCAGTCTCTTAGTTGTATCAACCATTCTCTTTGCATTAAGGTCAGGACGAAATGTAACAATATGTCCATCCTCTGTCTCATATGCCTTAAGTCCCTCAAAGCAAGACTGTGAATAATGAAGTACACAAGCACACTCACTCATTGTTATAGTGTGATCCGGAGTGATAACTCCATCATCCCATTTTCCATCCTTAAAATTAGATACATAACTTGCATCAGTCTGGATATAACCGAATCCAAGTGATCCCCAGTCAATATCTTTCTTTGCCATACTATTCACTCCTCTCGAAAAAAAAAGTAACTCACTTAATTATAACCTCATTGTTACGAAAATCAAGTAAAAACAGTATTATTATTAATAAATTAATCATTTATATAGTTTTTAGTTGATGTTTTACTGTTGATATATTAAAAAATTAGTTTATAATAGGTACGAATCGAAAATTATAAACATTTGAAAGGACATATTATAAATGTATAAGGTTGATCTAAAAAATCCAAAGCATGCTCATTTTATAGGCATAGGCGGAATAAGCATGAGCGGACTTGCTGAAATACTTGCAGATGCAGGCTTTACAGTATCCGGTTCAGATATGAAAGATTCAGATATAACTGATAAGTTAAGAAAAAAAGGCGTCAAGATAAACATCGGTCAGGTAGCTTCAAATATAACTGACGACATTGACTTTGTTGTTTACACAGCTGCTATTCATGAAGATAACGAAGAGTATCAGGAAGCTGTAAAAAGAAATCTCCCGATGCTCACAAGAGCAAAGCTTCTCGGACAGCTGATGGATAACTACAAATACAGTGTAGCTGTAGCCGGAACACATGGTAAAACAACTACAACATCCATGATGGCTCATATCATGCTGGCTGCCAAGACTGATCCAACCGTGTCTATAGGCGGAATACTTGATGCAATAAATGGAAATATACGTGTAGGTTCATCTGATTATTTCGTTACTGAAGCCTGCGAATACACCAACAGTTATCATGAATTCAGGCCATATGCCAGCATCATTCTTAATGTTGATAATGATCACCTTGACTTCTTTAAAAATATAGATAACATAGCTGCTTCCTTCGCAACATACGCTACAAAAACCGTTGACGGCGGTATACTTGTAGTAAATGGTGACATGAAATATACCGATCAGATAAAGGAAGCGGTAGCCGGCAAAAATATAAAGGTCGTTACATTTGGTAAAAATGATAATAATGATTACCAGGCAAGAAATATCACTCTTAACGAACTGGGACAGCCAACATATGAGCTTTATATAGAAGGACAGAAAAAAGCTGATGTAAGCCTTTCTGTTATGGGTGAGCATAATGCCCTAAACTCTCTTGCTGCAATCGCTGCTTCACTCTATATCGGAATCGATCTTGAACATATACTGGAAGGTCTAAAGAAATGCCATAGCGCAGAAAGACGTTTTGAATACAAAGGAATGTCAGAAAATGGCGCATATATATATGATGATTATGCACACCATCCAACAGAAATAGCTGCTTCTATGAAGGTTGCCAAGGCTGTTGTAAAAAATGAATTATGGGTTGCTTTCCAGCCACACACCTACACCAGAACCAAAGCCCATCTTACGGATTTTGCCAAAGCTCTTTCAACTGCTGATCATATACTTCTTGCAGATATATATGCCGCAAGAGAAATTGATGACGGTTCTGTTTCATCAAAAGATCTTGCAGAAGAGATAAAAAAATTAGGCACCGACGTAACGTACCTCGGCGACTTTTCAAGCATTGAAAATTATTTAAAAAATAATTTAAACAACAATGATATGTTAATAACTATGGGTGCTGGAAATATAGATTCTATCTGTGATTCCCTGATTAAAAAATAGTTATCAACACAATCCACAAATTTATTTTCATGATTATGTAAACCGTATTTGAATTTTTATCCACATATAAAAAGGGGCTTATTACATACCGTAAGTCCCTTTTTATTTGCCTTTTTTAAGCGTGGTCTGATAAATGGTTTTTAAATCAACATTATCAACATTTTCCACACAGCCCCAAATAGATATCCGTCTATTTGCATTTGTGAACTTGTTTTGTTATACTTCATTCGCGCACAAAAAATACTGGATTTTCTGTGCGAAAAAAAACATAAAAAATGAAGGTTTTTGGGTACTATGGGATTTATAAATATAACTTCTGAAGAAGATAATTATACAAGCATTTCTAACAACTTTATAGAATATTATATGACAGATGCCAATGGAGATTTTGTTAAGCTGTATCTGTATCTTTCTATGCTATGTTCATCTAACAGGGATATATCTCTCAGCGACATAGCTGACCATCTTAATTGTACAGAAAATGATATCTGTCGCGGTATCAGATACTGGATCAGAGAAGATGTCATCAGACTTGTATATAATGATAATGAAAGAAAAGAGGTTAAAGGAATAGTTCTCCTCAACCTGAAGCGTCCAAGTGACGTACTGTCTTCAGACCTTAAATTCGATGATTTAAAGAAGGCATTTTCAGGTGATAAAGAAGAAAAGACAGGCATTTCAGAAAATGCAGCTTCTGCTTCTTCTGATACATCAGACGATAACGGCAGCGAGAGCATTTCCAAGGCTCCACGCAAGAAACAACCGACTCCTGCAGAGCTGAATGATAAACTGAGGGACGTCGAAATAACCGATCTTATTAATGAAGCTAAGGCTTACTGCAACAGAGAGCTTGCACCTAAGGAACTGAACTCTCTCATCTATATAAAAGATCAGCTTGGCTTTTCTTTCGACCTTACTGAATATCTTCTGGAATACTGCGCAGAGATTAAAAAGACAAGCTTCAACTATATTGAGAAGGTCGCTCGTAACTGGTATGAAGAGGGAATCACTACCAGAGAGGAAGCTTCAGAATACTCTGCACGTTTCCTTACTCTTTACAGCAGAATCTTAAAAACACTTGGAATTACCACAAGATTTACTCCGGCTCCTATAGAGAAAAAATATATAGATACCTGGATCAATACATTCTGCTTCTCCGAAGCGATAATCATTGAAGCCTGCAACAGAGCCATTGAAAGAAAGCCAAATGATGTAAACTTCCCATATGTAAATGGCATTCTTGAGAATTGGTATAACAATGATGTAAGAAGTTTTCAGGACATATCCAAGCTGGACGACTCACACAAATACCAGAAGAAAAAATCTGATAACAGAAGTGATGTAAAACCATCCAAGGATCTGGATAAATTAAAAAAATTAGAACAGTACTATTTACAGGAAGCATATGATAATTAAAGATATAGAAAAAATAGATATACAGGCAGAGCTTAGTAAAATCCGCTCTTCTAATGAAAGAGAACACTTAAGCCGACTCAGTGAAGTCTACGAAAAGATACCTGCCATTAAGGAGATAGATAGTAGTATTTCTTCTCTATCCATCGAAGAAGCTAAGGCAAGAATTCTTAAAAAGACTGTCACAGAAGACATATCAGATAAGATAAATGAGCTTTCACTTCAGAAAAAGAAGCTTCTATCAGCAAATGGTTATGACAGTGATTATCTGGAACCAATCTACAGTTGCAAGCTTTGTAAAGATGAAGGCTTTGTTAATGGACATATCTGTTCATGTGTAAAAAATATCCGTGCAAGAGAGCTTTATAACCGTTCGAATCTGAATTCGGTATTTAAGAGAGAAAACTTCTCTACATTCTCATTAGATGTATATAGTAAAGAAAAATATGAGGGGCATCAGGCCACTCCCTATCAAAATGCATCAATTATTCTTAAAAGAGCCATAAATTATGTGAAAAATTTTGACTCCGAACATGGTAATATTCTCATATATGGACGAACAGGACTTGGAAAGACATTTATTTCCAACTGCATTGCCAAGGAATTACTGGATAATGCACACTCTGTTCTCTATTTATCTGCTAACGAATTATTCGAACAGATATTAAGCAGATATATAATGACTAAAGAAAGAAGCTCCGCTCTAACCACTATATATGAATATGTATATGACAGCGAGCTGCTTATCATAGACGACCTGGGAACTGAAGTCCTTAGTAGCTTCGTCAAATCCCAGCTCTTCGAAATTCTTAATAAGCGTATGATAAATGATAAAGCGACTATCATAACGACTAATCTCGATCTGGCTACACTTGAAGACAGATACGGTGAACGTATCATGTCAAGAATAGCCAAAGACTATGTACTATATCCGCTGTATGGCGATGATATAAGATACCATAAAACTAACACACCATAAATCGGAGGAATATCTATGCCTGATCAAAGTAAACTCATAACTGTACCAGCCGGAAAACTTGCCATCATAGCTATGAAAAGCTGTGAGAAGCTGGGCGATAAAGTTGATGATTATCTGGTAAAGTGGAGAAACGAGAGAGAACATCTTAGTACTGAGCACATTATGTTCAATGGTTACTCAAGAGACTCATTCCTTATCAACTCATGCTGCCCCAGATTTGCATCCGGAGAAGCCAAGGGTACAATCAGTGATTCAGTAAGAGGAAGCGATCTGTATATCATTTCAGACGTGACCAACACCAGCATTGAATATAATCTGGGAGGACGCATGGTTCCTATGACACCAGATGAACATTATGCTGACATAAAGAGAGTCATAGCTGCATCTGCAGGAAAGGCACATCGTATAAATGTAATCATGCCATTCCTGTATGAATCAAGACAGCATAAGCGTACCAGTAGAGAATCCCTTGACTGCGCACTTGCACTTCAGGAGCTGGTATCTATGGGCGTTTCAAATATTATTACATTTGATGCACATGATCCACGAGTACAAAATGCTATCCCTAATGTCGGATTTGAGAATCTTATGCCAACATATCAGTTTATTAAATGTCTGTTAAAGTCAACTTCAGACCTTGAACTTGATAATGAGCATATGATGGTAATAAGCCCTGATGAAGGTGCTATGCACAGAGCCATATACTTTGCCAACCATTTTGGCGTTGATGTAGGTATGTTCTATAAGAGAAGAGACTATTCAAAAGTTGTCAACGGAAAGAACCCTATCGTAGCACATGAATTCCTCGGCGATGATGTAGATGGCAAGGACGTTATCATCATAGATGATATGATTGCTTCAGGCGAAAGTATGCTTGATGTGTGCAGACAGCTTAAATCACGTAATGCCAGACGTGTCTTCTGTATCGCAACATTTGGTCTGTTTACAGCAGGTCTGGATGTATTTGATAAAGCATACGAAGAAGGTGTATTCGATAAAGTTATTTCAACTAATGTATGTTACCAGAATCCAAGTCTCTTCGAAAGACAGTGGTACAGTTCAGCTGACCTCAGCAAATATATAGCTATAATCATTGATCATCTGAATCATGATTCATCTATAAGCGATCTGCTTGATCCAACAATCAGAATTCAGACAAGAATCAATGAATATAAAGAGAAACATACTATTTCAGATAATTATGACCGTCCTTCTATCGGATAGTTGATAATGGTGGAATTTAAAACGTGCGCCTCGCGGCGCACGTTTTTCTATATGAGAAAATGACTTATTGGAATTTTTATTATTTATCCTTAGAAGCTTTCAAGATATTCTTCAAGGCATTGACCACTTTGCTTCATGACATTAGCTGCTTCTGGTCCCACATATCTCAGATGTGTCTTCGCTCCCTTTACACCGGTAACACTGTATTTATCATCAGGATATCTGATAACAAAACCGTACTTATATGAATTCTCCTCAAACCATTTCATCATATTATCTACATCTTCGTCACCCTGACTTGATGTTATGTCTATAGCAAGTCCCGTAGTATGATCGAGAGCACATGGCATCTCAACAGACTTGGCATCTTCAGGGGACATATATGATGCTGTAATAGATGGAGACTGTCCAGCCTCTCTCGCATCATCAAACATCTTCTGAAGTTCAGGATATATACGCTTATCGACCTTATGATCATTTACGAGTTCTGTAAATTCGTCAATTCTGAAATCATCCGGAAGACTATGATTTCCATTTACCAGAACATACATCCATTCTTTTTCTTTAGCAAGTCTGGCCTTTTCCTTCTCTTTAGCATCATTCATGCTTGCCAGAGCTGCCGCGGCTTCCTCTGCTTTCTTTTGTTCTTCAAGTTCTATTCGCGCCTTTTCTTCCTTACGATTGGCACTACTGATAATCACGGCACTGAGTCCTACCGTAAGTAAAGACACAGTTATAGCTACTATCCAGATAAACTTAAAATAGTGTCCGTCACTTACCGACAGTACCTTCCACTTATACTTGATCCAGTCAAGAAAGCCTTTTCTTTCTCCCATATAAATCCCCCTTTTCCAGGTCAGAAAACCGTACCATTACCGGCACCTTCTCTGACTATTCAGTTGTAACTGACTCTGATTTATCTCCTTCTGTAAGGATTCCCTCAAGAGTACGCCATCCAAGAACCGCACACTTAACTCTTGACGGCATATGTGATATATCCTGAAGAGAACCAGCCTCTTCAAGCATTTCAAGCTCCTCATCAGTTATTTTTTCTTTTATCATCTTAAGGAATACATCCTTAAGTTTTAACGCTTCATCAACCTTCTTACCTATAACCAGCTCCAGCATCATATCTGCACTGGCTTGAGATATAGCACATCCATCCCCATAAAATGCACCATCTTCGATAACTCCGTCATCTGACAGATTCAGCTGTAATGTGATATCATCACCACACGAAGGATTAACCCCTCTTAAAGAGTACTGAGGCTCTATCAGCTTCTTTTTATATAACGGATGAATATTATGTTCTGTAAGAATTTCATTATAGAATGTTCTGTTCTGCATTTCAAATATCCTCTTTATTAATCAGGATAACCCATCATCGGGCGTATTTTTTTCACTATATCAAGGAATCTTTCGATTTCCTCCTCTGTATTGTAAAACATGAGGCTCGCTCTTGTAGTAGATGGTATACCCAGGAACTGGTGTAAAGGTTCCGCACAGTGATGTCCGGCCCTTACAGCCACATTTGCATCTGCTATTATCGCAGCTATATCATGTGGATGCACACCGTCTATTTTAAATGTAACAATACCGTGATGATCCTCTGCTTTATCGGAGCCCAGAACTGTTACATGAGGTATCTCTTTCATTCCGTCAAAGATAATACGTGTAAGTTCAAGCTCACGTTCTTCTATGTTATGTAAACCTATAGATTCTATATATTCAATAGCTGCTGCAAGTCCAACAGCACCCACTGCATTTACTGTTCCCGCCTCAAACTTGTGTGGAAGTTCTGCATATGTCACATCATCAAGAGTTACATATTCTATCATTTCACCACCGGTAAGAAATGGCGGCATTTTTTCCAGTATTTCCTTTTTTCCATACAAAACGCCTATACCCATAGGGCCTAGAAGCTTATGTCCTGAAAAGGCAAGGAAATCAACTCCCAGCTGCTTAACATCTGTAATGCTGTGCGGAACACTCTGTGCTCCATCCGCCACAAAATACGCTCCAACTGCATGGGCAGCCTCAGCAAAAGCTTTTATATCTATGATTCTTCCAAAAATATTAGACATAGCAGTCATAGAGACTATCTTCGTCTTATCACTCAGAAGAGACTTAAACTTCTCCAGTGAAAAGCTTCCGTCCGCTTCACACTCAAGGTACTTAACCTTTGCTCCATGCCTTGCAGCACTATGTCTCCATGGAAGCATATTGCTGTGATGCTCGACAACGGTAGTTATTATCTCATCGCCTTCTGTAAGACACATATCACCTAGCGAAAAAGCAACAAGATTCAAGCTT
>DOVG01000074.1 GCA_003520205.1 Lachnospiraceae bacterium | reverse complement strand
GGCGCTTAGCGATTCACGAGTACGTAGTACGAAGTGAGAGCTTAGCGAACGAGCTTTAGCGAGTGGTCCACTAGGGGTGCCCGAACCGTGCGAGAGCTGAGTCCTCTCAGGCATATAGCTTGTGCCTGCGTGTCATAGCTCGACGCGGGAATCATGTACAATGAATCATAATCATACAGTAATAGGAGATAGATGTGACTAAATACGAAGAAGCAATTGAATATATCAGCGGGATTCCACGCTTTGCCCCTAAAACAGATCTTGAGAATACCCGTATCATTCTTGAGAGTCTTGGGAATCCACAGAATAATTCAAAGGTAGTTCATGTTGCAGGAACTAATGGTAAAGGCTCTGTGTCTAAAATGATAGCTCTTATGCTTGAGAAAAAAGGTTACAGAGTAGGACTTTTTACATCACCACACCTGGTGAGAATGAATGAGAGGATATCTATAAATGGCAGGGATATCAGTGATGCCGATTTTGTGGCTTTATTTGATAAGGTAAAGACCTTAGCAGATGAACTTGTAAAAAACGAAACCGAAAAAAACGGTTATAAATTCCAGCATCCTGCCTATTTTGAATTCTTATTCGTGATGGCAGCGCAGTATTTTAGTGAAAAGTCTTGCGATTATGTGGTATATGAGACAGGTCTTGGAGGAAGACTGGATGCTACAAATGTGACAACTCCGGAAGTTTCTGTTATTACTTCTATAGGTCTTGATCACATGCAGTATCTGGGAAATACTATTAAGGAGATAGCCTCTGAAAAAGCAGGTATTATAAAAAGAGAAGTTCCGATTGTTTATAATACCGGTGATGATACAGCTGACAGAGTTATCGAAGAAAGGGCACGAGAGCTTAACTGTAAAGCCGTTAAAATAACTGGGTATCCGGATGATATAGCTGATATATTTGGAGATACACAGCCGCTATATCAGTATGATAATGCAGCAACCGCAATTGCAGCATGCAGGCTGCTTACCGGTGATGAAGATTTTTCTGAAGCTCTTAGAGCCTTCATGTGGCCGGGAAGATGTCAGTGGCTTTCAGATAATGTGCTACTGGACGGAGCTCATAATGAAGATGCTGCCTTAAAGCTTACAGAGTCTTTAAAACATATATGCGATAGTCGTGGATTTGATAAAGTCAGCCTTCTTTTTGCTGTATCCAGTGATAAGGATTATGAAAGCATTATAAAGACTTTGACTGATCGTCTTGATATAGAGGATGTGTATGTTACAGAAATCAACTCTGATAGAAGAGAGAGTGTAAGTGTTGTGATGAGCCTTTTTCAGAAGTATCTTCCTGCAGAAAAACATTTCAATGTAGTCGGCAGTAGTAATATGAGGGAAATGCTTAAACTATCGAGAGATGAACTTAGTGAAGGAACTCTTCTTGTTATAGTAGGCTCTCTATATATGGCAGGAGAAATCCTTGGATATGAAGAATTCTTTGACTAAATAATAGTTTTGTAGTAATCTCATAGAGATATAATCTTGGGTTATATGTAAGGAGATGAGTCATGATTGATTTTGATGAGGAAATAAAGAGATTTTCACCTAGTCTGGAAGTAAGTCAGGCAGAGGAAGATGTATATAAAGATGATCTGAAAGATATAACGGATATAGTTATGCAGATGACAGAGGATCTGAGAGGAAGCTTTACAAATGGCAGGTAGAAGAAGCTGTATTTACTGCGGCGAGAGTGTAAGTGTAAATGGATACTGCAAGTCCTGTGGACTGGGTCAGGGTTTCTTATGGAAGGCCGGTAACACATCAGAGTATTATTATAATATAGCTCTGGACAGAGTCGGTGTGAGAGATCTGAGTGGTGCCATAGAGTCACTGAAGATGTCGCTTCGCTACAATAAAACAAATACAAATGCGCTTACTCTGATGGGACTTATTTATTATGAGATGGGTGAGACTGTACAGGCACTTAAGCTTTGGGTTATCAGTGTGAATTATAAGCCGAAGGATAACCTTGCCGTAAGATATCTGAAGGAGCTGAGGGATGATCCTGAAAATCTTGTAAAGGCGAGTAATATAGCCAGAGATTTTAATAAAGGTCTTGAGCTTGCTCAGAACCATGATTTTGATCTGGCGGTTATTCAGCTCAGGAAAGCAATCAGTGAGAATCCCAAGTATATTAAAGCGTATCTGTTACTTAGTCTTATTTCTTATGTCCAGAAGAGACCTGGTGTGGCTAAGAAATATATATCCAGAGTCATTGCTATAGACAGATCTAATCCTATTGCCCTGGATTTTCTTAGGGAAATGGGAGAGTCTGAAATGGATATCAGCAGGCTGGCAGAAGAAGGAATGAATGATGCGTCAGACCTGTTCAGTTTTTATGGAATGGAAGATTCATCGGGAGGACGTCCTGCAAAGAAGATATTTCCCGGAGAACAAAAGAAGACACGTATACTCAGACTTAAGAGATACAAAGATCAGAGTCTTGCCAGATTTTCAAATATATATATGATAGCAGGAATAGTAATAGGATTACTGGTATTCTATTTTCTGCTTTCACCTGATATGAAGCAGGATTATGAGGAAAAGGTAAGGGAACTCGAGACAACATATAATCAGACCATATCAACAAAGAATAATCAGATAGAGAATCTGAATCTCGAAGTAGAGGGACTTACGACCAAGAATGCTGATTATGCAGCTAAGCAGACTACTATGGAAAAGAAGATAGACAGTCTTACATCTGAGGTCGATATACTTAAGGAAACGGTTGAAACCGGAGGTATGGTAGCTCCGGATATGTCAGCCATTGAAACTGGTGATGGTGAATCAAAGGGAATTGCAACTTCATCAACAGGTGTAACACGTGATGAGAATTCGGAAGCTGTTTCTAATGCGGCGGCTGAGAGAAATAATGCAAATGTTATAGGAATTGATCCTGATTCCATAGAAGGAATAATTAATAATGAGTAATATTCGCTTTCAGATAAAGCAATATATAAAAATGTTTATTCAGAATGTATATCTTCCTTCGGTATACAAAAGGGCTGTGAAA
>DOVG01000075.1:852-4006 GCA_003520205.1 Lachnospiraceae bacterium | reverse complement strand
ATTGGATGGGAGAAGGATAGACCTCATAATGAAGTGAGTGCAGAGGTAGCAGTTGAGTATCTTGACAGCATAGGTGTTGATCCGGGGATGATTGTTAAGGTTGGAGAGATCATCATGGTTCATGATGATAAGGAGACTGATAAAGATCTTTCTTTGGAGTGCCGTATAGTTATGGATGCTGATCTTCTTGATGAAGTCGGAGCTGTTGGAATTATGAGTGATTGCATGGCTTCCGGTCAGGAAGATGAGACCAGCTATAAGAAGGCTTATTATAGGATTAAGGAATATCTTAGAAATACTAAACCAAAGATTGGCTGGTGTAAAACAGATACAGGACGCAATGAATTCATGAAGCGTATTCAGCTTATTGAGGGATATATATATCAGTTAGAACGTGAATTATTCTAACTATCTATAATAAAGGAGTGAATTATTATGGCTAACAAAATTGGTAGAATTGTACTTGGTATCATTATTATAGTTGGTATCTTGGTAGGTGGATACTTCCTTCTTCCGGGACAGGTTAAGAATCCTCTTACAGCTAAGCTTCAGGATATGACAGATGCTAACTATGCAGTTATTACAGGTGCTGTAAAGAATGCAACTATTCCTAAGAATAAGGGTGTGACATTTGATAGTGCTATGACAAATAAGACAGAGCATCCGGCATGGACTATCAAGAAGATATCTGTAGATGATGCAGGTAATGGTTCATACGATGTTTATGCTGATGGTTATAAGTGCACAGTCAGCATGGAGAATGAGACAAATGATACTGGTATGGTTACATTTACCAATGCACATGTTCAACTTGTTTTCCATATAACAAAGCAGGGTAGTGAGATAAAGATTGGAGATAAAGTCGTAGAAGAAGGTAAGGCAGCAGCTCCATCAGAGGTTAATGTAAACGAGACAACATATAAGAGCACAGATAAGTCATCATATTATCAGGCAGCTCTCAATGTACTTGCTGGAAATTAATAATCAGATATTATGAGAAATTAAAAGGCAACAGGACTTGTCCTGTTGCCTTTTTTGACACTTATGTCATTTAGTTACAGAATCTATAATACCCGTAATGGTTTCTATGGAATTTCCGCCCTGGCTTTTTTCCATTTTGGATATATATTTATCTCTGTTTTCCGATACATACTTAACAGCATTGAGAAGGCTTTCGTCTGTAAGTTCTTCTTCCTCTATTACAAAGCTGTAGCCGCTCTTCTTAAAGGATTTGGCGTTGAGTATCTGATCTCCACGGCTCTGTGCCTTTGAAAGAGGAATAAGGATATTAGGCTTTCTCAGGGCAAGCAGTTCGCAGATGGCATTTGCTCCGGCTCTGGATATTACAAGGTCAGCAAGGGCAAATACATCTGGAAGTTCAGGTCCGATATATTCAAACTGGACATAACCAGTTATCCCCTTTTTTGATTCATTTTCTTTATCCTTGCCGCATATATGGATGATGTTGAAGTCTTTAAGCAGACTGTCCAGTGAACTCCAGATAGCTTCATTGATACGTGCTGCACCGGTACTTCCACCGACTACCAGAAGACAAGGCTTTTTGTCTGTGAAACCACACATTTTATAGGCTTTATCCGGATTACCGCTGAAGAGCTCGCTTCTGATAGGTGTTCCTGTTACAGTGGCACGACCTTCAAATAGTTCCTTTGTTTCAGGAAAGTTGCAGCAGATTTTAGTGGCTTTTGGGAGTGCTATTTTATTTGCCAGTCCCGGACTCATATCGGATTCGTGAATTACAACCGGTATCTTCCTGGATGCAGCAGCAAGTACAACTGGTACAGTAACGAAACCTCCCTTAGAGAATACTACGTCAGGCTTAAGTTTTTTCATAAGCTTCTTGGCTTCAAAAAAACCTTTAATAACTCTGAATGGGTCGGAGAAGTTCTTAAGGTCAAAATATCTTCGCAGTTTTCCTGAGGATATTCCATAATAAGGGATTCCGATATTTTCGATAAGCTCCTTTTCTATTCCATCATAAGTTCCGATATAGCTTACATTGTAGCCCATTTTCTTGAGAGTGGGTATTATGGCTATATTCGGTGTAACATGTCCGGCAGTTCCTCCACCGGTCAGAATAATTCTCTTCATTGTAAATGCTCCTCTTTTATTTGTACTAGTCCAGGTAATTAGAAATCTCTATACTAGCAAGTTATGATAACAAATAAATACTATAGTGTCAAAAACAGTTACAGAAATTCATCATTTTTAACAGTCAATATTTAGTGGTAATAATGTACTAAAAATGATAGAATGAGAATATCTATATAAATAGAAATAAAGAGGTAATAAGGCTTCGAATAAATGTATGATAAGGGAGGATAAGACCAATGAGTGATTTTATGGAAGCTTATAAAAAATGGCTGGAGGATCCATATTTTGACGCGGATACAAGAGCTGAACTGGAGTCCATTAAGGATGATGCAAAAGAGATAGAAGATAGATTCTATAGAAGTCTGGAGTTTGGTACAGGTGGTCTCAGAGGTGTAAGAGGTGCCGGTACAAACCGCATGAATATATATACAGTTCGTCAGGCTACACAAGGACTTGCAAATTATATAGTTGCACATAACGGTCAGGAGAAAGGCGTTGCCATAGCGCATGATTCACGTATCATGTCACCTGAATTCGCGCGTGAAGCTGCAAGATGTCTTAATGCAAATGGTATCAAGACTTATCTGTTCGAATCTCTTCGTCCTACGCCAGAGCTTTCATATGCTGTAAGAAGCTTCGGATGTATAGCAGGAATTGTTGTAACAGCGAGTCATAATCCTCGTGAGTACAATGGATATAAGGTTTACTGGGAGGATGGAGCACAGGTTACGCCACCTCATGATACAGGAATCATGGCAGAGGTTGCTAAGGTTACAGATTTTGCCGAAGTTAAGACAATGGATGAAGATGATGCAAGAGCGCTGGGACTCTTCAATATCATTGGAACAGATTTTGATGATAAGTACATAGCTGAAGTTAAAGCGCAGAGTATACATCCGGAGATAATTCCTGAGATGGCTAAGGATATAAAAATCGTTTACACACCTCTTCATGGTACTGGAAATGTATATGTAAGAAGAGTTCTTAAAGATCTGGGATTCACACAGGTTTATGTAGAACCACAGCAGAAGATTCCTGATGG
>DOVG01000075.1:0-713 GCA_003520205.1 Lachnospiraceae bacterium | reverse complement strand
GTAGATGCAGATATAGTTCTTGCAACTGATCCTGATGCAGACAGACTTGGAGTATATGCAAAGGATACTAAGACAGGTGAATATATGAGCTTTACCGGAAATATGTCAGGAATGCTTATAGCAGAGTACATATTCTCGGAAAAGAATAAGACAAATACGATGCCTGAGAATCCTGCACTTGTTACAACTATAGTTACTACTGATCTGGCTAAGGCTATCGCAGCAAATTATAATGCTCGTTGTGTAGAAGTTCTTACGGGATTTAAGTATATAGGTGAGCAGATTAAGATATTTGAGCAGACAGGATGCAATAATTATGTATTCGGTCTTGAAGAGTCATATGGCTGCCTTGCAGGTACCTATGCAAGAGATAAGGATTCTATAGTGGCAGTTATGATGCTCTGCGAAGTTGCTGCATTCTATAAGAAGCAGGGTAAGACACTTTGTGATGCTATGCAGGATCTCTATGAGAAGTATGGATATTATAAAGAAGGTCTTGCTACTCTTGAGCTTAAAGGTAAGGATGGGGCTGCTGAGATTCAGAAGAGAATGGATAATTTCCGTTCGAATCCTCCAAAAGAGCTTGGTGGTCTGAAGGTTCTTGCAGCACGTGATTACAAAGCTGACGAGAGAATTGATCTGGTTACAGGCGAGAAGAGTGCTACAGGTCTTCCTTCATCAAATGTTCTGTATTATGAACTTGAGGATAATGC
>DOVG01000061.1 GCA_003520205.1 Lachnospiraceae bacterium | reverse complement strand
TATTCCAGGCGGACATCTACCGGCGACATGATCGCTCTGCACTTACCTTTATTACTTCTTATATATGTAAAAAACAGATTAAAGATATAGCCAGCTATATCCTGATGCACTATATTGGGCGCATCCATTTTATACAGGTAGCCATCCACCACTTCAACTCTGACTCCTTCCGGAAGCTCAAGCTTTGCATAATCTGAATAGGTATAGCCACGCTGAGTAAAAATTTCTCCTAGCAGTCCGGTAGGACCATCCTCTTTATTTTGAGTTATGTCAACCGCAGAACTCCCCTTTGTAAAATAATTACTTTGTTCTGCAACATATCTATTATCGGAAGCTAGCTTTCCGTTTTCATAGACAGGTATTATATTTTCTTTAATAAAGGTTTCAAAATATCTGGATAATTTCTCAATCGTTGCCCTTCTAGGTTTATCTACATAACCGCCAAATATCTTTTGAATAGAACTAATTGAAACATCTTCGCATCCCTTTTGTATCTCTTCATATGAGATACCATAATTCTGTCGGATTTGATTCATTTCTTCTATAGTAAGCATGTTTTTACCTCCTCTAATATAACATATACTGCACTCTATGAATTTTCTGCCATTTAAGACTGTGCGGACTTTCCTTCATCACTTTCAGTACCACTATGACTCAACATACTCCTTAATCTCTTTAAAATCTATGACAAGCTTTCCATCATATATCTCAACCGGGACTTTATCCTTGAAGGTATACATGGTTATGTTGTCATTATTTTCAAAATCATATTTTATGATCTTATCGTTCTCATAATCTACAAGCCAGTATTCTCTTACTCCGTTTTCCTTATACTTTGTCATCTTTACATACATATCCATCTTCTTGCTGGACTGGGATATCACTTCAAGAACAAAGTCAGGGGCTCCCTTTACATTTTTCCTGTTTTCCATCTTGTCTTTATCACAGACGACTATCAGATCAGGCTGAACTACTGTCATATCCCCCTTATCGTATTCCAGACGGACATCTACCGGCGACATGAGCACTTTGCATTTGCCTTTATGTCTTTTTATATAGTCTCTAATTACAAAAAATACTTCACCTGCTATGTCCTGATGCACTATATTCGGTGCATCCATCTTATACAGGTAGCCATCCACCACTTCAACTCTGACTCCTTCCGGAAGTTCAAGCTTGGCATAATCTGAATAGGTATAGCCACGCTGAGTAAATATTTCTCCTAGCAGTCCGGTAGGACCATCCTCTTTATTTTGAGTTATGTCAACCGCAGAACTCCCCTTTGTAAAATAATTACTTTGTTCTGCCACATATCGATTATCAGAAGCTAAACTGCCATTTTCATAGATAGGTCCTATATTTTCTTTCATAAAGCTTTCAAAATATCTGGATAATTTCTCAATCGTTGCCCTTCTAGGTTTATCTACATAACCCCCAAAGATTTTCTGTATAGAACTAATCGAGACATCCTCGCACCCCTTTTGTATCTCCTCATATGACAGACCGTATTTTTGTCTTATCTGATTCATTTCCTCAACAGTGAGCATCTTCGCACCCCTTTCTGTATTTCCACCATTAAAAGTTATAGTTGTACCTATTACTGTTTCATCGTAATTATATCATATATATATCATATTATCAAGTAAATATCATAATATTGATACATTTCAATCATAAAAGGACTGTATCCGGATATAAATCCGTACACAGTCCCCTTGTTTATCAGTTTACATAAGTTATGTCTTAAGCCTCTTTCTTCATAACCGAATCAAATGTCTTTGTTATTTCTTCATCCGGTGCAGGTGTAGCAAGACTTACAACCACTATAAAGATAAGAGCTACAAGGAATGCAGGTGCAAGCTCGTACAGATTCCATGCTCCACCCATTGGACGTACACCATACTTCCACACAAATACCATTATCGCACCGGAGATCATTCCAGCAACAGCGCCATACTTGTTAGTTCTCTTCCAGAAGAGAGACATCAGCATAGCCGGTCCGAATACGGCACCAAAACCTGCCCACGCAAATGACACGATATTGAAAACTGAGCTTGATGGATCCCAGGCTATGATAACTCCGAGAACAGCAACAACTACAAGAGTGAGTCTTGCCGTAAGCATAGCTGCGGTCTCGCTAAGTTTTATTTTAAATACATCCTGAATTATATTCTCTGAAACAGCTGAAGATGCAGCTATCAGCTGTGAATCTGCTGTTGACATAGTTGATGCAAGTATTCCCGCTATAATAAGACCAGCTATAAGCGCATAGCCAAATCCATTCTTTGAGATATGATCTGCAAGAACTACTATAAGAGTTTCTGCCTTTGATGCAGATGTAGGATCCTCGATAAGTGAATCAAGAGCTCCTGTCTGTGTCATGGCACGACCTACAACTCCAAGGAATGTAGCAACACCAAGTGAGATAACAACCCATACTGAAGCAACTCTCCTTGACAGCTTAAGCTTCTCAGGATTCTCAATAGCCATGAATCTAAGTAAAATGTGCGGCATACCGAAGTAGCCAAGTCCCCAGCAGAACATCGTAATCTTGTTAAAGAGTCCATAAGGATCACTGGCATTTGTAGCATTATTATATGTTGCACTCATGTTCAGATAGCCTTGAAGCTCATTTGCATTCGATATAACAGCGTCCATTCCACCAGCCTGATTTATACCATAGAAAAGAACTATTATAAGAGCAATACTCATAACTATTGACTGGATAAGGTCAGTAATTGATGCAGCCAGGAAACCACCTGTTGTTGTATAACCTACTATAATGATAGCTGATACTATCATTGCAAGCTGATAATTAACTCCGAAAAGCTGTGCAAAAAGCTTTCCGCAAGCAGAGAAGCCTGATGCTGTATATGGTA
>DOVG01000275.1:5227-9119 GCA_003520205.1 Lachnospiraceae bacterium | reverse complement strand
GTTGCACTCGGTGTTCCTGTTGGCTTTGCTGTTGGGCTTGCAGTTGGTGTACTTGTTGGTGTTGCACTTGGTGTAGGTGATGGCGTAGCTTTTTTAGAATTAGGTACATACACTGTATCACTCATCTTTACAGCATCCACCTTATATACTTCATACTCCTTGCCTTCATACTTCACTTTATCCGGTACACTGACATCATTCTTTTCAAAAGCGATAAATTTAGGTACATCGTTAACTACATAATTTTCAGGAGCAGCTGTTTCCTTAAGCATAAACACTTTTCCACGTTCAATTCTTTCAAAAACAGCTTTTCCTTCACTATTGGTTGTTTGAGTAAGTGTAGCTGCTCCAGAAGCCTTTGTTGCATTTCCTTTTGAGTCTACACTCATAGTATCAAGTGAAAATTCAGCACCACTCAGTACATTTGTCGTATCATTTTCATCATGCTTAACTATAGAAAGAGTTCCTTTTGTAATATCCGATGATGAGCTTCCTGCACTTGTATGAACTGACCCATTAAATGTAGTAGCTGATTCACCATATTCTTTTTCGGCTGATGTTAATCTGGCTGTATTTCCACTATTTTCTCTTGAAAGTTCAGTTCCCGGTATAAGATCAAGCTTAGCTCTATAGGTTATCTTATATGCAGTACTGTCTTTCAGATTAATGGTCATTGTCTTTGAATCAGAATCATATGTAAAAGTACCCTCTTCAGGTGACTCTCCATTTATCTTAACAGATGAAACATCCAGATCGTATGATGAACTCATTTTATCTGTAAGTAGTAAATCATCTGTTTGTGGATCAAGATCTAAAGATGCAGGATTTACACTTATCTCATAATTTGCATATGGAGCTGTAGATTCATTATATTCTCCATCTTTTCCAAATGTCTCCGGCTTTGTATAATTCGCAGAATCACTCTTACTCTTTATCTCTTCGCCATTATAGTAAAGCTTTGCTGTGTTCGTATAATAAGCAGAATCAGACTCCTGTTTGTCTACCTTCATTAAATACTTAAAGGCAACCTGATTACTTGTATTCTCCTTTAAATAATCCATAAGCTTTTTAGTAAAGTTTATAGTAACTATGTCCTGCTCTCCACTGTTATCTACAGTTACTTCTGCATATTCATCTAATGGAAGCTCATTGGCGTTAACATCTACTATGGCAAAGGATTCTTCCACAAATGAAGTGTTCTTTGGAAATGTATCAACTATTTTTCCTTCAGTAAATTTTTCATTACCATACAGATTAAATACCGGTATCTGCCAAGCGATAAGACCTTTATCCATTTGGTGCTCAGGCGGATTACTCCACTTACTGAAGGTACCCTTGATAGTAGTAATATCTGCCCATGATATATGTCGATCATAATCATTAGGCTCCTTTTTAGGATCCTCTTTACTGTATACAGTTGCTTTGGATGATATCCATCCTTCGTATCCCTCAAGATAATAGTCACCATAATTCTTGATGAATTTATTGACAGAATCCCAATCATACATATCAGGATCTACTTCAACCTCATATCTGAGATAG
Source organism: Lachnospiraceae bacterium (assembly GCA_003520205.1). Taxonomy (GTDB): domain Bacteria; phylum Bacillota; class Clostridia; order Lachnospirales; family Lachnospiraceae; genus Eubacterium_Q. Next base: position 7,577 of record DOVG01000275.1, on the reverse strand, counting down.
AATTCATCTCCATGAGGCATAGATGTTATATCCATTGTATAGCGTCTGTCATTTATTTTATTATATGTATAACGTTCAGTATCTACAGGAGTATGGTCATCATCATCATAATAGACTACAGGATCAGAAATCATTTTCATACCAGGCCATAATTCATCATTTACATGAATCTCTGTATTATTACCGAATGATGTCACACGGACATATGCTCTATATATGTGATTAGCTGAATCATAATCAGAAAAATACTTTCTGATAGATATCTCAGCATTAAAATCAGGATCTTCCATGTGTACAGTAATATCCACATCTGTACCTTCGAATTTAACATTTACATCCGGATTTTTATCTCCATCATCAAATATCTGTCCTCTGAATGTAAGACCACCTTTTCTGTTTTCCTGTTCTGTGAATTTCTTTTCAAGATCAGTATAAGTAATTGTGATTGTATTATCCTTAATCTTATATGTACCTACTATCGCAGATCCATCAGTAAGATCACCTGTTGCTTCTTTAAATAAAATTACATCTGGTAGTTCATATGTATACGGAACATTCTTTTCAATCTCTGTATCGTCATCAAATTCCCAATTCATATGAAAATCAATATAATCACCATATGTTACAGTTGGATTTTCAACCTCTAGAAGATTAACAGAGCCATTTTTCATTTCGGTCACTGTTAGACTGGATGCTACATCCTTAAGACTTGTTCCCTCTGCCTCATCCGCAAAAGAATCAAAGCTGATATAACTTTGTACAACTAATGCAAAAGTCATAAAGAAACAAAAAAGAATTGAAGCGATTCTCTTTCTTTTAAACATCAGTTACTCCCTTCCCTATTAATACTACTAACCCATTATTACTACGTCATAATATTTAAATAAGGATACCTTGTCAACAGCATTTTTTTGCATAAATGTGTCATTTTTTGCTGTTTTTGTTAATATTTACCATTAGAAATGGGAATCTGATATTTATTATTGTTCAGTTTACTTGCCTATTTAATCAGTGTTCACAGGAAATTCAAAATATGTAAATTATTTTTCTCCTTAACCAAGCGCTGTATCCAGAGCCATCATTAACGTAAATCCTACTGAAAACATGATAACTCCTATATTTGAATGTTCTCCCTCTGACATCTCCGGTATCAGTTCTTCTACAACTACATATACCATTGCTCCGGCTGCAAAGCCAGTAAGTGCTCTTTCAATCTTTTTATCCATTTCATTTTTCATGAAAAAGACTGCTGCTGAACCTAGTGAAGTTCCTAAGAATGGAACCATTAATCCCACAAATATACTACTATTCATATATCCTCCATAATTTTTTACTGTAGTTAGTTATAACTAACTTGGATTATATCAGATATATTTTTATCTGTAAAGATTATTTACTTTTCTTCTCTTCTGGCTTTTTCCCATCTGACAAAGGCAACACCCATTATAATTATATAACCGATTATACTTAATAGAACAGGTTTCTCTCCCAGGAATATCATTCCCCAGAGCATTGCAAAAATAACCTGCATATAGTCAAAAACAGAAAGCTTCTTTGCAGGAGCAAATTTGTAAGCTGTCGTAATAGCAAACTGGCCTACTGCAGCAGATACTCCTGCCATAATCATTATTATCCATTGTTTCGGACTCATAGGTACAAATTGCATTATAAGAAATGGTAAAGTAAGAAGACATGAGAAAAGCGAAAAACAAATAACTATTATGGGAGTTTTTGCTCCTTTTCCGCCCGCACGTCTTACAAATACATAAGCTGTTCCTGCGCCGAAGCCACCATAAAGTCCTATAAGAGAAGGAACGAGCTGCATATTATTACCTGACGGTCTTATTATAAATAACGCCCCTATAAATGCTATAATAGTTGCGATTATATCTGTTCTGGACGGTTTCTCTTTTAGAAGTGGAATTGATATTATAATTGCAAAAAAAGGAGACAGCTTATTGAGCATATTTGAATCAGCCAGATCAAGCTTGTCTATAGCATAGAAATTTGCAATAAGACCGGTAGTTCCAAAAAGACATCTGAAGAATATATCCCATCTGCAGTTCTTTGGTATCTCAAACTTTTCCCTTTCTACGAGAAGTGTAATCACTGCAATAATGAGAGCAAATGCATTTCTGAAAAATGCTTTCTGCATTGTTGGAAGGTCTCCAGCCAGACGAACAAAAAAGGTCATAAACGAGAATCCTATAGCAGCTATTACTATACAAACTATTCCCTTTAATTGACCTTTCATGTTTTTATTCCTCTGTTTATTAATTTAATGATACTTCCCACATGTCATTCTGAAAGAAGTATAGATGAAAAGTGAATTTTAGTCAAATCCTACTCT
>DOVG01000275.1:0-5169 GCA_003520205.1 Lachnospiraceae bacterium | reverse complement strand
CTACTCTCTGTTCTTCAGTACCTCTGCCGGCGTGAATTTATTCAGCCTTCTTACAAGTAAATTATTGATTACTAAATAAAGAACAATAATAACTAAGTATATAACAACAAAGTATATAAAAGGAGCTTTAACATTAAGTCCGCACGTAACATTTGATATCATAAACGGAAACATCTTATTCATTATGAGCTTGGAAAGTGGAATACATATAAGAGCTCCTATTGCTATTATATAGAAGTTTCCATCCAGATAGAGCTTCTTAATCTCTTTTCGATTAAATCCAAATACCTTAATAAGTGATATGTTATAAGCACTCCTGTCTATCATTACCTTCATCATCAGATACATTACCACACAAAATATCGCTGCCGAAGCAAAAGAAATCGTGTAAACCATTGGCATCATGAGATCCGTGAAAACAGATGCACCTTTTACTATATCTTCTCTTGTGGTGGTAGAGTATACTCTTCCCGGATCTATACTTATCTCCTTATCCGAAAATAAAGCATTGTAATAATCACTTGACTCTCCCATCATTTCTCTCATTATATCTATATCCATGAAGATGTAGAAACCTGAGGAATACTTTGTTATCTCTTTTACTGAAAATGCGTACTTAATATCTTTATCTTCATCCGTAAGCGTGAATTCTTCACCCTTCCTTAGTCTGAACTTTTCAGCAAATGCTGATGATACTACAACATCCATCTTGCTGTCCTCTGTCTCAACATCAAAGTAAGGATTATCATCATCTATACCAAGAATCGTTACATCAAAGTTATATCCCATTGTAAACTTCTTACAGGTATACATATACGCTGCTTCCGCATCTTCAGGAGCTTCTTTCTCCGGATACTTAAGAGTGTACATATACTCGAATTTTGTATCATTTTCATAATCCTTCGCCAGGTTTGAACAAAGCACATAACAGTTTACAGATAACATAAATATCAGTAGCGATAGAAACATTCCAAGAACAACAGCCAGTGTAGATCTGATTTCCCTTAGCATCTGTCTTAATCTGAAAGCAGAAACAAAATTCATATTTTTAAGATTTACTTTTTTCACGCCCTTTTGTTTAACTTCATTTCTGATAAGGGAAAGCGCTGTTTTATTTAGTTTGCTTCTGATTACGAGTACATTTACTATTATCGCGATTACCGGAGGAACCACTACAGAATAAACCCAGAGATAAGCAGGTATTTTGAAACTAAATACAGGTATCGAGAAGTAAGCATATGAACTTTCAGCTATCATAGGTGCCATAACTCCGGTTGCGGCAACCAATACTCCCGTAAGTCCGGCAATAAATGACACCACTACTGGAAGTGTTATATAATGCAGCAGCAGGTCATTTTTTGTGACTCCCATTGAATAAAGTGTTCCTATGATACTACTTTCACTCTCTATACTGTGAACTACAAATACAGATATAACATATGCAAGAAGGATAAATATAATAACTCCGGCTATAATTCCCACCTCTATATCTACTATTTTATCATTCTTAGTTGCAAATATTCTTGGGTTATCCTCATATTTTATAAAGCTTGTGAGATTTGATAATTCAAAATCAAATTCTTCCAATGCATCATCTACAGACTCATCCAGTTCCTCTACTCCGTCTGACATATCCTCCAGACCATCGTGAAGTTCATCTACCCCATCAGTATATTCAGCAAGTCCATCCTTATAATCCTGCAAATCAGATAACTGATTCTTCGCATCCTCGAGAACTGCTCTCATCATGGCACTGTCATTTGTCTCAATCAGGCTGTCCAGCTTATTCTCATAGTTACTCTCTGTAAGCTCGCCATCCATACCATAATCCTTAAGTGCACCCGAAGTCTGCTCCAGGTAAGCATCAAAAAGTTCCTCTGTTGCATCATTTATATCATCATTATTATCTGACAGTTCATCCAGTCCATCTCTTACATCTTCTGTTGCATCACGAAGCTTCTTTACAGCATCTCTTAATTCCTCTTCAACACCTCCTGTTCTATCCCAGTATTCCTGAAACAGCTCGTCATCTACCTGTGATGCATCTATCTTCAGATCCTTAAGATAATTATTTATATCGTCATGAGTTTTACCATTTCCGAGCTTATAAGCATACAGATAATCCTCTGATTTCTGAATCTTATTCCCTGTCTTATAATCGTCATATGCTTCATCGGTAATAAATACCGGTCCAAATGTTTTTGAATTGCAGGAGGTGTCAGATATCTCTTTAAATGGACCATCATAATCGGAAACAACTCCAATACCACTTATCTTATATTTTTTATCCATCAGATCAAAAAAGTCTCCTACATTCAGGTCATGCACCTCAGCATATCTTTTTTCAATAACTATTTCATCTTCATCTGATGGCTCATTACCCTCTATATAGTGAATCTTATTTATCTTATCGCGAACCTTGAATATCCTGACAGTGCTCTTATCCTCATCATCTCTTTGATAATCAAAATAAAACTGCTCTTCCAGATCTATTCCCATATCCCTGATTCCGTCTTTATCTTTATCAGACAGCGGAACAAAAACCTCAAACTCTCCATCCTCAAGATTTGTCTCCTCTGCCATTTCTTCAGTACCATTTGTAAGTGTCTCAGCTGAACCTACAATAGTTACAACCAAAAAGATTCCCATTGCTATCATAAGACCAAGCGCAAAATATCTGAAGAAATTCTGCTTAAGATCTCTGATAACTCTTTTTCTTAGTATTCTTTGCATCTTACAGGTCCTCCAATTCTCTGGCTGGTACTTTGACCTCATTTATATAGTTCTTTGATATCTCACCATCTTTTATATAAATAACATGATCCACCATATTCTTTATGGAATTATTATGTGTTACTATCAGCATAGTTGTTCCATACTGCTTATTGATTTTCTCCATTAGAATCAGAATATCACGGGAGGTTTTCGAATCAAGAGCTCCTGTAGGCTCATCACATAGAAGAAGCTTTGGATTCTTGATCAGAGCTCTTGCTATAGCGCATCTCTGCTGCTGTCCACCTGATAGCTGTGATGGAAATTTGTTCTGATGTTCAGTTAATCCAAGTACTTCCAGAAGCTCATCCATATCTAATGCATTTTTTGTCAGGTACTCACATACCTGAATGTTTTCTTTTACCGTAAGATTTGGAATCAGGTTATAGAACTGAAATATAAATCCTAGATTATCTCTTCTATAATCAGAAAGCTTCTCACCTTTAAGACCAACTATTTCTCTACCGTCTATCTTAATAGAACCTGTATCTGCCTCATCCAGACCGCCAATACAGTTAAGCAGCGTTGATTTTCCGGAACCTGATGTTCCCTGTATAACACACATCTCTCCTCTTTCAACTCCGACAGTTATACCTTTTAATACCTGAACAAAGCTGCCTCCTTCACCATAGCTTTTCTTGATATTAGATACCTCAACAAACATTTCCATTCCTCCATTTATATGTAAATATGTTCACATAACACCGTTATGCGTTTATCATTTTTTATGGCCCGGTTATAGCCAGGCCATGTTCTTTTTATTGTGAATTTATTACTCCAAACCATCCACCAACCATATAAGCCATCATGTTCTTCATCTGCTCTTCAGCCTCTTTCTGAGTCTTACAGTGAGTCGCAATATGAATAAATATATCTATCTGGTCATGGGACATCCAGTGTATAATAAACTTATCTTCTTTCGTAAGTTCCTTTTTATCCTTGTATCCCCTCATCACTATATACATTATTGTATAGTGCTTCTCGACAAGATCGACCATATGATCCTGTATATTTTCGTAGACAGAACCCTGTGCTTTTGTAAGGAGCAGATCAAATGCTTTCTTATTCGTGAAGATACATTGGATAACCATTCTTGCTACTTCCATATCATCTTCCAAACCTTCGACAGACGCTACTTCAGATATATCTATCTCTCCACGTGAAAGCTTTATCGATGCTGCTACCTCTTCTGTAAAATGATCCTCGATAACTTTTTCAAGATTTCTCAAAGGTTCACCTACAAGATTTCCGAAGAGATCCTCCTTATCCTTGAAGAAAAAATAAAGAGCACCTGTAGTAACACCCGCATCCTTGCATATATTTCTGAGAGAAGCCTTCATATAACCCTTTTCAGTAAACTCCTTCATAGCACTTTCAAGAAGCTTCTTTTTTGTTTCCTTCTCATTTTGCATATTGTAATCCTTAACCTAGTTTAGAAGTTTCTAATTAACTGGACTCTAAACTTACCTTCTACTTGTATGAGTAGCATTATATACATAACAGTGTTATCTTGTCAACACATATTTCTATCAGCTTTTTCTTACAACATCTGCAATGTGCGCCGCAAGGCGCACATTGCAAAAGATCTGCCTTTATTACAAAGACAGATCTTTCTATTAGGGATTCAATATATGAATGCAGATGCCTATGACATCTTGTACTCTAATGCTATTTGCTTCTTATTTCTGATTGCTATTGATGTAATTATTATAGCAAAACAGATTACTGCAAGAAGTCCACCAAGGAATCCGGCACCTATAGTTCCGGTTGTTATTAATGTACCTATCTGATATACAAGGAATCCAACTGTAAATCCTGTTGCGAGCTGAAGTCCTATAGCACCCCATAACCATTTCTTACTTTGCATTTCTGAGTTCATGGCACCAAGAGCTGCGAAACAAGGTGGTGTATACAGATTAAAGAGAAGATATGCAAGAGCTGCTACCTTTGTAATTCCCATAGCTACTGCAACTGCATTTCCTTCACCTACAAGCTCTAACTCATCTGGATCAACAAGATTTGTTATAGCATAAACAGTTGCTATAGTTCCTACTACATTTTCCTTTGCTATGAAACCTGTTATAGCTGCTGCTGCAAGCTGCCAAGCTGCTACACCTACGATAGGAATAAGCAGATAAGCAAATGGTCTTGATATAGATGCAAGTATAGATGTATCTTCAAGTCCTTCTTCTACTACCTGGAAGCTCCAGTTAAATGACTGCATTATCTGAACAACTGTATTACATACAAGTATTATAGTTCCTGCTTTAATGATATAAGCCTTACCACGCTCAAGCATTGAGAAGAATGCAAACTTTAAGCTTGGAACTTTATATTCTGGAAGCTCTATAATAAAGAATGATTTTCTAAACTTTGCTGCTGTAACAACCTTTATGA
>DOVG01000257.1 GCA_003520205.1 Lachnospiraceae bacterium | reverse complement strand
TTACCAGAGCCAAGAACGCCGGCAACAGTATTATGAAGAACCTGATGGATTTCTGTATCGGATGTTGTGTTTTTATCCTGATAGGCTTCGGACTTTTGTTAGGTGAAGACCTGTGCGGATTTATAGGTAAACCGGGATTTGACATTATGACTTCATATCAGGATTTTGACTGGTCAAATTTCGTATTTAACCTTGTATTCTGTGCAACGACAGCAACTATAGTATCAGGTGCTATGGCAGAGAGAACAAAGTTCCTCAGTTACTGTGTATATTCGGGAATCATCTCAGCACTTGTATATCCGATTGAAGCACACTGGATCTGGGGCGGCGGATGGCTCGCACAGCTTGGCTTCCATGACTTTGCAGGTTCATGTGCAATCCACATGGTCGGCGGTATCTCAGCGCTCATCGGTGCAAAGATGGTAGGTCCTCGTATAGGAAAGTTTGAAAAGGATAAAGACGGAAAGGTTACAAAGGTAAATGCTTTTCCAGGCCACAATATAGTAATCGGTGCTCTCGGAGTTTTCATCCTCTGGTTCGGATGGTACGGATTCAACGGTGCAGCTTGTACATCAAAAGAGCAGCTTGCATCGGTATTCCTTACAACAACCGTTGCACCTTCAATAGCAACAGTAGTATGTATGATCTTTACATGGATCAAGTACGGTAAGCCTGATGTATCAATGTGTCTCAATGCTTCACTTGCAGGTCTTGTAGCTATCACAGCCCCATGTGATGTAACAGATGCATTCGGTGCGGTTATAATCGGTGCGGTTGCCGGACTTCTGGTAGTATTCGGTGTATGGTTTCTTGATTTCAAGCTTCATATAGATGATCCTGTAGGAGCAGTTGCAGTTCATATGATGAACGGTATCTGGGGAACAATAGCAACAGGACTTTTTGCAACAACAACAGCACCGGGAAATGACAGCGTATCGGGCCTTTTCTACGGTGGCGGATTACATCAGTTAGGACTTCAGTTACTCGGTTTTGCAACAGTTGCAGCATGGACAGTAGTAACAATGATAATTGTATTCTCGATTATCAAAGCAATCTTCGGACTCAGAGTTTCGGAAGAAGAGGAGATCGAAGGTCTTGATTCTACAGAGCATGGTCTTGCATCAGCTTACTCAGGATTCAGTATTATTGATATGTCAAATGCAGGAATGTTGGAGAACGAGAATACAAGTCTTGGAAAAGAAGCATTTGAAAATACAAGTCTGGGTAACAAAGATTATGACTCGGCGAGTGAGGCGGAGAAAAATGCTTCAGTGCCTGTAGTTAATGCATCTTCTGATATGGCAAATGCTGGTATCATAGCTGATACAGGTATAAATAAAGTTGTTATAATAACAAAACTGTCTCGTTACGATAAGATTAAAAAGGCACTTAATAACCTCGGAGTTACAGGTATAACAGTAACACAGGTAAGCGGATGTGGTATCCAGAAAGGGGCAGGAGAGAGATATCGTGGAGTAGAGATGGATGTTACACTTCTTCCTAAAATCAAGCTTGAGGTTGTTGTAAGTAAGATTCCGGTTGACAGTGTAATAGAGACGGCAAAGAAAACTCTATATACCGGTAAGATAGGAGACGGAAAGATATTTGTATATCCTGTAAGCCGTGTAGTTAAGATACGTACAGGAGAAGAGAATTTCGATGCACTCCAGGATGTAGAATGACAAGTAAAAGTAGACAAGCTTGATTATTATAGCAAAATAATACAGGAGGTAATGAAACCAGATCTACGACTAGGGTAGGTCTGGTTTTAATTGACAGATATAAATGAACTTGATAATATGAGAATAACGCAGAGCGTTAGTTTGTATTAATAGAGGATAGTAGCATGGGCAGAGGTAAAAAAGTAAAAGAATTAAGAGATATGATGGGGATGAATCGCCGTGAGTTTAGCGACTATTTTGGGATTCCATACCGTACAGTACAGGATTGGGAAACTGAGAAAAGGGAGCTTCCGGACTATGTACTTCGATTGATGTGGTATAGGGCGGCTATTGAGAAGAAAATATCAATTATAGATAAACAATAGTTTTGTTAAGGGTGCAAATATTTCACCTCACGGAAAAATCTATTATATTCAGTATTTAAGTATCAAAAGAATGGAGGAAATGGAATTGTCAGAAAAAGTTAATGAGCTCGTACCGGTTGAAATTACAGTAGATTCATTAAAGAAAAACATCTATGAGATACGTGGCAAAAAAGTAATGTTGGATAGGGACCTTGCTCAAATATATGGATATGAAACAAAGAACTTCAACAGACAGGTGAAAAATAATAAAGAAAAGTTCATTGGTGACGATTTCATGTTTCAACTAAATGAAGAAGATATAGATGAACTTTCAAGGTGCAAAAATTTCACCTTGAAAGATGGAACAGGACGAGGAAATAATCTTAAATATATGCCGTATGCTTTCACTGAACAAGGTATTTATATGCTAATGACTGTATTAAAGGGAGAGTTAGCAACTCATCAAAGTAGGGAATTAGTAAAAGCATTTAAAAGAATGAAAGATTTTATCCAGACAGGTCCAATGTTAGCTTCGTCTTCAGAATTGTTTCAATTATCATTACAGACTTCTGAGAACACGAAGGATATTAGCAATATAAAAGAAAATATGATAACTAAAGATGATCTTTCTAAAGTGATAGAGAGCTTTTCTTTGCCTGATAAGGGTATTGAATATGTGATTTATTCAAATAGATACTTTGATGCCAATATTGCTTATACAGAAATATATAGTAAAGCCAAAAAGAAAATATATGTGGTAGATAATTATATAGGTTCAAAAACTTTGTTTTTACTGAGAAATGTTCCTTCAAGTGTAGATGTAATAATATTTAGTGATAATGTGGGAAGGCATCTTACTAGAACAGAATATAATTTATTCAATTCAGAATACCCTAATGTAAATATATCTTTTCAGAAAACTGGGGGTAAATTTCATGATAGATATATAATAATTGACTATAAGTGTAGAGGCGAGAAGATTTATCATTGTGGAGCTTCCTCAAAAGATGCTGGAAGACAGATATCAACCATATCACAGGCGGATAATAAGGAATTATACTATCCAATGATATCAGATCTATTGCATCAACCAGTTTTGGTTTTGAGATAGTAAATATATAAGGAATACAAATAATATGAATGATATAAATACAGAAGAGGCTTTTACAACTAGGGAAGTTTCTTCTTCAGATGGTTCGCCTGCAGTTGAGATAAACATTCGTAAGAGTGATGAACATGGAGATATAAAGTATCAAAAAATACATTTCGTGAAAGGAGATAATTCATGAAAGCGATAGATATGAGATTTGATAACAATATGTTACATAGTTTTATAGGGTTAGAATTCATCAAATATAAATGTGATGAATTTGTTTATACCAATAGTGTAACTGGAATTGTAGGCTTATATATTGGAGATAAGGTCTTCTCCATTTCAAACATTCAGGAAAGTGTTGATTATTTTGGTAATGATGATGATATTGCTGTTATGAAATTAAAGGAAGTAAATGATGGCAATATAAAGTCTGTCTTTAATGAGACAACACAAATAGATACTCCAATAAATGGAAAGATTGAGGATATTGCTTTAATAAATGAAAATCAGCAAATATATAAAGATGGAGTATTACAATATAATGTTTGGTTAACAAGAGCTATAGTATTTAAAGTAGATGGTCGAGAGATTTTATTTGAAAAAGATATTATCCCATTTTCGGAAGAAATACTAATACAAAGAGGATACGATCTTGCTAAAAAAGTAAATGATGAGAAAAGCTTTTTAGATGGATGGCCAAATAATTTGACTCCAATGTGTAATCGTGAGAGTGTTGTTATAAAATAATACTGATAAGAAAGAACAGTTGATAATCAAATTCGGCTGTTCTTTCTTTTATAGAAAGTGTGTATATGATATATTGTATTTATAAGGCTTTAGTCGAGGTAATTTTTTAATGAACAATAAAGAAAAAATCATATCCGGTGCAACCACTGCATTTATAGATTCAACAAATAAATCCAGTGCTGCCTTTAAACCGGACTTCATATCAAATGACCATACAAAGGGAGTAAAGGTACTCACATCGATAGAGGAAGAACTAAAGAGATGTGAATCCTTTACTTTTAGTGTTGCATTTATAACACTAGGTGGAATTGAGCCGCTGCTTCTTACATTCAAAGAACTTGAAGAAAAAGGTGTTCCTGGAAAAGTTCTTACAACTGATTACAACATGTTTACTGATCCCAAAGCCCTTGATAAGCTGGCGGAGTTTAAGAATATAGAGCTTCGTATGTACCATGAGGAGGCTGTTCTATCAGAAATGTCTGATGGTAAGTTTATAGGCAGTATAAGTGGTAAAAATGTGGTTTTAGAAGATGGGACTACTCCGACACCTGATACAGAAAGAATCGGTTTCCATACAAAGGGTTATATATTTAAACGTGATGAGACATATACATTTATCATTGGTAGTTCCAACATGACAGGAAAAGCGCTCTCTGTTAATAAAGAGTGGAATACTAAAATGGTATCAACTGCTGAAGGTGAAATGTATAAGAACATCCAGTCTGCTTTTGATGC
>DOVG01000151.1 GCA_003520205.1 Lachnospiraceae bacterium | reverse complement strand
TCAAACACTTGTTGTAAATCAGGTAAAAATTCCTGTTTAAATCTTGTTATTTTAGAAGCATCCGGAACTTTTGTAAAACCACAGAATTCTCTAAGGTGTTTTGAATAGTTAAGAAAAACAAGCAAGAGAGAATCTGTAGGAATAGAAAATATACGCTGAATAATAAGTGCCCAGAGCATTGAAGAAAGAGAATACTTACGTGGGCGACCAGTAGATGCGTAGAAATGATTTATAAACGATAATGGAATAATTGAATCAAGGTCGATATGGTTTTCTAGAAGTGTTAGGAACTGAGGCTTGTCAGAATCATAAATTTCTTGGCAATCTTCAAAAATATCTGCCAAAGAGAGTTGTTTTTGTGGTATCATATAAATGTCTCCTTTGGGTGATTTGGTTTTTAGTTTTTAGCAACTCTATTATACCATAACCGAGAGGAGATTTTTTAATTATATAAACAAAAAATGCCGTATTTATGCGGCTTGTGGCGTTTCGCAAACGCCTATGTCATCAAAATTATAAAGAGGAGAAAAATTATGATAACGAATCTAATGATTATGGCTGCTGATGCAGGAGCTACACAACAAGGCGGAGGTATGGGACTGGGTTTCATAGTTGCCTATATAGCAGTATTTGCAGTTCTTATTTATTTTATGTTTGTGAGACCACAGAAAAAACAGACTCAGCAGCAGGAAGATATGATGAAGAGTCTTAAACCGGGTGACAGCATCATGACAACCAGTGGATTCTATGGAACTGTTATAGGTATAGATGATGATACTGTTATAGTTGAGTTTGGTAACAACAAGAACTGCCGTATTCCTATGCATAAGAAGGCTATAGCAGATATCGAAAGTGCTGATGCTGAGGAAGAGGATGTGCAGGAAGAAGAAACTGAAACAAACACAAAGCTTGGTAAAAAGAAGAAATAATTCATGAAAAGATATTTATATCAGTTGAAAAGATATATTGCTGCGATTTTGATAGGTACAATGATTGTATCGCTTGTTTCGTGTGGAAAAGAGGAGGAAGCTCCGTATTCTTCTCCGGATTTTTCTGAAAAGAAGGAAGATTCAAGAAAGTCAGAAGTTCTGACAGAACCGGATGCAAGTATCACTGATGCGATAGAGAAAGCTCAGAAGACAGATAAAGCAAGTCCTGGTGATGCGAGCGCAACTGATGCGGCAGTTGAAGAGGTGCCTCATTCAGTTACCGATGCTTCAGCTATGGGAATGTATGATAAGAACACTTATTATAATACACTTGCAGGTTTCATGATTACTGTAGATAATGAAGAGTGGAAATTTTATGATGCAGCAGGGGTGGCCTCTGTTACGGGAACACAGGTGGATGATATAATTAATCTATGGCATGGCTACCGTTCTCCACATGATTCGGACACTACTTATGGTGCCATAGCTTATAACACTAAGGATGGTTCCAATATCATAGTTTCCTATATAAATCCAGAGGCATACCTTATGCCGGATTTTAACAGCACAGATTATCTTACCATGTCATCATCCAGATATGAAAGTTTTACTATTAGTAAGGTTACATTTCTTGATGAGTCATATATGTGTATGGATGTAAAGGATGAAGCAGAGGTGGGAAAGAGAACTCTGTTTGCAATAGACAGAGATGGACTGATAGTTTTGATAACATTTACACTTCAGGATGAAACTCAGCTGGAGGATGCGGTTAAATTATTTAAGCCGCTTGATTACTAGTATATAGTTAAGGACAGAACTGTAATGAAAAATAAAAGCAAAGCAATGAGAAATATGCTTTTTGGAATGCTGGGAGCGGCTATATGTATGGCCGCTATGTGGCTTTCCTCAGCATATGGAAAGGATAATGACAGGAATGGTCTCATCATGTCAAACTGGCCTAAAATGCCGATGATAAGATTTGAACTGTCTATTATTTTTATTGCTATTGGTGTGCCGCTTTACTATCTTGGAGCTAAGGAAATGATAAAAGCCTTAAGGTTATCCAGGAGAAGACGGAGCATTAATGATCTCAGGATGGCAAAGCTTTTTGATATGTGTATGCATTTGTCTGTTATAGGACTTGTATTTACACAGGGAGTATTTGTGACAATTGCGATAACCTATAAGCTGCTTTTTGGTACGAAGCTTATGGGCGCGGATATCATGTATGTAGTTGAAAGACAGTTTTATTATTTTGCTGCTCCGGTTTTTGCTTATCTTGTTTTTTCGTTGGCAGGAACATCTATTGCATATATGTATTTCATAATCAATGACAGAATGAAGGTCAGCAAGATATGTATTTTATTTAATCCGCTTATTATGTTTGGTATAGGTGAGCTTCTGAAGCTTACGAAGCTTTATTATCTTGAGGATTTTGCTGCGGCTATGATTCCATTTGGATTCTTACTGATGCTGGCTGCAGGAATGGTACATGTTGCAAAGATGCCGGATGCAAGGCGTAGGAGAAGAGAACAGTGAGATTTATATCGTGGAACGTAAATGGAATAAGAGCCTGTGTAAATAAAGGCTTTATGGATGCTTTTAACGCATTCGATGCAGATATCCTGGCTATCCAGGAGAGTAAAATGCAGAAGGATCAGCTGATTCTTGAAACTCCGGGATATCATCAGTATTGGAATTACGCGAAGAAGAAAGGATACTCTGGTACGGCAGTCTTTACTAAAAAGGAGCCTAAGGAGGTTATCTATGGAATGGGAATAGAGGAACATGATCAGGAGGGACGCCTTATCACTCTTGATATGGGAAACTATTTCTTTGTTTGCGTATATGTTCCTAATTCTCAAAATGAACTTAAAAGACTTGATTACAGGATGAAGTGGGAGGATGATTTTAGAGTATTTCTAGATGATCTGAAATCAAAGAAACCGGTAATCGTCTGTGGTGATATGAATGTGGCTCATAAGGAGATAGATCTGAAAAATCCATCTTCAAATCATAAGAATCCGGGATTTACAGATGAAGAGAGAGAGAAGATGACAATGCTTCTTGAGTCGGGTTTTAATGACAGCTTCAGAGTTTTATATCCGGATATGACTGATATATATTCATGGTGGTCATATCGTTTTAATTCAAGAGAAAGAAATGCTGGATGGCGTATAGACTATTTCCTTGTATCTGATGATATAAAAGATAAGATAGATGAGGCAAAGATTCATACAGATGTATATGGTTCAGACCACTGTCCTGTTGAACTTGATATAGAATTATAGAGTAGACACGAATTAATCAAAAATTAACTTGATTTATTATCTGGTTATAAGTATAATACCGCCAGACGTGGTTTTAAAAACCACGTCTGGCGATGTGCTATCTGATTAAATGCTGGTGACTTTTTATGTCACAGCCTTATGATTTTTTATAGAGGAAAATAAATGTCAGAATACATATTAACACCTGAAAATGGAATTGCGGGAAATTTTATTTCCAGTTATGTAGATAATAATGGACTTATCAAGGCTATTGATTTTCATAATGACGATCAGTTTAATTTTGGTTTTGATATAGTCGATGAGCTTGCTAAGAAGTGTCCTGATAAAACAGCTATGCTTCATATATCCAAGGAAGGTAAAGAGAGAAGAATTACTTTCAAGGATATGATGACTTATTCGAATAAAACGGCGAATTATCTGCATTATCTTGGAATCAGAAAAGGCGACAGAGTTCTTTTGTCACTGAAACGCCATTATCAGTTCTGGTTTATAATTATAGCTCTTCATAAAATAGGAGCAATTGCAGTTCCATGTTCATTTCTTCTTACAAAAAAAGATTTTGAATATAGATTCAAGGCTGGTCATATAAGTGCGGTTATATGTACTGCTGATGGAACCGTTGCCGAAGAAATAACTAAAGCAACTAAGAATTATAGTGGACTTAAGAATAAGATACTTGTAGGCGGTGCTATGGAAGGCTGGTCAAACTACAACAGGGATATCAGATTCTTTTCCGGTACTCTTAAGAGAACAGCAAATACTGCCTGCGGAAATGATCCAATGCTCATGTTCTTTACTTCAGGTACAACATCGTATCCGAAAATGGCTATGCATTCGTATAAGTATCCTCTGGGACATTTTATAACGGCAAAGTACTGGCATCAGGTAAATCCTGATGGATTACATTTTACTATAAGTGATACCGGATGGGGTAAAGCATTGTGGGGTAAGCTATATGGACAGTGGCTCTGTGAAGCGCCTATCTTCACTTATGATTATGATGAATTCTTTGCCAAGGATATCCTGAATATGATTCAGAAGTACAGAATTACATCCTTCTGTGCTCCTCCAACAGTATTCAGAATGCTTGTACATGTAGATATGACTAAGTTTGATCTTAGCTCACTGAAGAATGTTTCTACTGCAGGAGAAGCTCTTAATCCTGAAGTTTATAACAAGTTTAAGAAGCATACGGGACTGGCCATTATGGAAGGCTTCGGGCAGACCGAAACAACTCTTGTTATTGCAAATATTAAGGGAATGACTCCGAAGTCCGGCTCGATGGGTAAACCGACTCCGCAGTATGATGTTGTCCTTATGGCAGATGAAAACAGAGAGGCTGAGATAAATGAGCCTGGTGAGATATGCATAAGAACAACTGAACATGGTCCTAATGGTCTTTTTATGGGCTATTATCTGGATAAAGAGAAAACAGAAAGTGTGATACATGATGGTCTTTACCATACCTGTGACAGTGCTTATAAAGATGAAGACGGGTATCTGTGGTATGTAGGAAGAGTAGATGATGTTATTAAAACTGCCGGCTACAGAGTTGGACCTTTTGAGATAGAAAATGAGATAATGAAGCTTCCGTATGTTATGGAATGTGCAGTTACCAGTATTCCGGATCTTGTGAGAGGACAGGCCATAAAGGCTTCTATAGTGCTCACTAAAGGAACTTCACCAAGCGATAAGCTTAAAAAAGAGACAATGAAATATCTCAGAAACAATCTTGCTTCCTATAAACGCCCGAAGGTTGTTGAGTTTGTAGAAGAACTACCGAAAACAACGAGTGGAAAAGTAAGACGTGTTGAGATAAAAGATAAAGACTGGAAAGAAAATAATTAACTGAATAACTAAGATATTTTAA
>DOVG01000086.1 GCA_003520205.1 Lachnospiraceae bacterium | reverse complement strand
ATGCGTAAGACAAAGGTTATATGTACAATAGGACCAGCATGTGATAATGAAGAAACACTTAGAAAACTGATTGAAGAAGGTATGGCAGTCGCCAGATTTAACTTCTCACATGGAACTCATGAAGAACATAGAAAGAAGTTTGATCTTGTAAAAAAGGTAAGAGCAGACCTTAGACAGCCTATTCCTATTATGCTCGATACCAAAGGACCTGAATACAGGATTAAAACCTTTAAGGATGGGAAGATTACTCTGAAAGAGGGAGATACTTTTACATTCACAACAGAGGATATCGAGGGTGATAGCAGCAGGGTATCAGTCAGCTATAAGAATCTGATTGATAATCTGGAAGTGGGCGACAGAATTCTGGTTAACAATGGACTTGTTATCTTTGAAGTTAAAGAGCTTAAGAAGAATGAAGCTATATGTGAATGTCTGGCAGGAGGAGTCTTGTCAGACCGAAAGTCCATGAATTTCCCAAATAAAGTTCTGGATCAGCCGTTTCTCAGTGAACAGGATAAGAAAGATCTTCTGTTTGGTATACAGAATGGAGCAGACTATGTGGCGGCTTCATTTGTATCCAGTAAGGATGATGTAAAGGCAATGCGTGATTTTCTGGATGAAAATGGCGGTGAGGATATTGAAATCATAGCCAAGATAGAGAATCGTTCGGGCGTTGAAAATGTTGAAGATATATGTGCGCTGTCAGACGGAATTATGATAGCCAGAGGAGATCTGGGTGTAGAGATTCCGGGTGTAGAAGTGCCATCAGTTCAGAAGTACCTTATATCAAAGTGTCGTATGCTTGGTGTAAGGGTTATTACAGCCACCGAGATGCTTGAGTCGATGATAAATAACCCTCGTCCGACAAGGGCGGAGATATCTGATGTGGCAAATGCGGTATATGATGGTACATCAGCGGTAATGCTTTCAGGGGAGACAGCATCAGGCAAGTATCCTGTTCAGGCACTTAAGACGATGGTAGAAACTATAGAATTTACAGAGTCAAAGATTCACTACAAGAAGCGTTTCAGAAATGCAGACTTTGAGGTAAGAAATACTCTGGATGCCATTTCACATACAGTATGTACTATGGCGATAGATGTAGATGCAAAATGTATCATAGTTAATTCACTTAGTGGAAGAACAGCCCGAATGGTCAGCCGTTTCAGATGTCCTGTAGATATCATAGGTATGACAACATCGGCAAAGGTATGGAGAAAGCTGAATCTCAGCTGGGGACTTACCCCTGTTATGTGTGGTATGTATGATACCATGGAAGAGATGTTCCGTAATTCTGTCAGAGAAGCAACAGATGCTCTTGGACTCAAGAATGGCGACAATGTAGTTATCACAGGTGGAGTTCTGAATGGAAGTAGTGGAAACACTAATCTTATACAGGTAGAAACCATAGAGGACAGTGATAAATAAAGGAGATGAGCCATTTATGGCTAAAAGAGATACAAAAGAGCTCATAATGAATTCTTTTAGAAAACTTGTAAAAACAAAGAGTATAGATGAGGTAACGGTTAGAGAGATATCTTACAATTGTGGAATAACTCCGCAGACTTTCTATAAGTACTATTCAGATAAATTCGATCTGGTGTTCTGTGGATATAGAGAAAGAGTTGATATGATCTTTAATGAGTATAATGATGGTAAGATTACATGGAAGGAAGTGATCAGTCTCTATATAGAGGGTTTTAGGGAAAATTCAAAGTTTGTTATCGATGCATTTAACAAAATGAGGGGACAAGACTCATATATAGATATAACAACGGCATATATAGTTAAGAATATAAAAAGTTGTCTGATGAAAAAAAAGAACATAGATAAGCTTCCGGACGAGTACGATTATGTAATAGGGTTTTATGCTGGTGGAATAACATATGCTATACGAAAATGGCTTGAAAGGGGCATGACGATATCTGAAGATGAGTTTGCGGGTTATATTGCCTCATCAGTACCCAAAAAGCTTGTGGATTATTATTATGAAGATCGTGAACCTGACTAGGGTTCACAATCTTTTCACACTTTTGTTAGCACTCGCACTTGACGAGTGCTAACAAAAGTGATATAACATAATCATAATAATCGAATAAACATATAAATATATAAAAGGAGTGATGATTTATGTTATACCCAGGATTTTTAAATGAAGATTTCTATAATAATTTTTTTGATGAGATGCTTGACCTTCCATTTTCATATGGAAAGAGAGTAAGAAATGAGGTTCTTCCGAAGAGAAAGGGAACTACAGATATCTTGGAATATGAGGATAAGTATGTGCTTGAGATGGAACTTCCGGGATATAATAAGGAAGATATCAAAGCAGAACTTAAGAATGGTTATCTGATAGTAAGTGCAGATCATGGTAAAGCCGAGGAAACTAAGAAAGATAGTGCCGTAGAGCAAAGTAAGACCGCTGAAGCATCTGAAACAGATTCAGAAGTAGTACAGGAAGAGCCGGAAAAGAAGGAATTCACTGAACCAAGATATATCTGCAGAGAGAGATTCTATGGAAAGACAGAAAGAAGCTTCTTCGTAGGTAAGGAACTCTCTAAGGAAGATATCAAGGCACAGTTTATAAATGGAGTTCTTACACTTACATTTCCTAAAACTGTAAAGAAACCTGAGAAGGAAAGAGAATTCATATCAATTCTTGATGAATAAGAGAAGTCGCAGATTTGGCTGATATAAGGGAAAGATAAAACTCAGTAAGAGGGGCAAAAATTGTTCCCTCTTATTGAGTTTTTTATATGATAGGTTTATAATTATATCTATGATTATCTTTGTGAAATATGTGGGTAAAAGGAATGTTGGGGAATGGAAAAAAAGAAACTTATAAAGAAGATTGAGAAGGATATAGGAATAAAGAAGGTTAAGGGAATAATCAGAAGTATTAATGCTGCCCTTGGCTTCTTTATTTTTCTTGCTTTTTATTCTATATATCTGAACCATTCGGGATGGATGCTATCCTATGGTATCATAGTAGCAGCTGTATCACTTATAGCGCTTGCACTGTTTTTATCATACCGTATAAAGCTTCAGGTAAATCTGAATAATATGAAACAGGACTATAGAAAGTGTCTTGTTAAGCCACTTGCTGAAGACTATTTTGAAAATGGAAGCTTCTCCAGGAGTGGAGGACTTACAGAGAGAGAGATAGTAAGCAGCCTGCTTTTTTCTGACGGAAGTGAATATAAGTACACAGCCTTCAATGAACTGAAAGGAAAGTATAAGGGAGTAGAATTCACTACCTCTGATATGACTGAAGACTGTTCAGGTAATAATTTCCATGTAAATGGTCGTATATTTGAACTAAATATTCCGACAAAGAATATAAATCCTATTATATTTACTACAGCTACTGCACCGCTTATCGAGTATCACCATTCAAGAGTGCATCTGATCAATCCCACTGATGAAAATATAAAGAAAATGTTCCGTGTCTATGCCTTTGATGAGAATGAGGCAGATGACCTCCTGACTGACAGTATGATACATAAGCTCCGTGAGCTGGTAGCTCAGCAGCTGGGTAAGATAATCAAGATAGGATTCTTAAGTGATAAAGTGTTTGTGTTCTTTACCACAGACGGACCTACCTACGAAGAATTCTTTACCAAGAAGCATGATGTAAAGGAAGAAATGAAGAAGGTACAAAACGAATTCAACGTAGTAGGTAAGATAATAGATATACTGTAGTATTCAGAATTATTTATTTACTCAGCTTTTCTATAGCTGCATCAATTCTCTTTAAAGATTCTTCTTTTCCAAGAATGGACATAAGCTCTGTAGCACCGCCTGGTGTAGCAGCTTTACCGGACATAGCAGTTCTTATAGGCCACATGATGAATCCAACCTTGTACTCCTTCTCTGCACCGAAAGCCTTAAGCAGTTCGAACAGACTGTCATTATCAAAAGCTTCAGCAGCTTCAAGTACAGGCTTTACTTCCTGAAGAAGAGTAAGTGAATTCTCAGGATTTGTCTTCATCTTCTTATGAGTATAGAGTTCATTTGAATATTCTGGTACAGCTTCAAAGAAGTCTATCTGATCAGGTATATCAGTAAATACCTCTATACGAGACTGAACCATCTCAGCTATCTTGCGAATATCCAGAGGTTTTGTGATTACACTTTTAATCACAGGCTCTGCCTTCTCATAGAACTTATCGAAATCCATCTTCTTTATATATTCACCATTCATCCATTTAAGCTTAGTCATATCAAGGACTGCAGGAGACTTGGATATCTTGTGATAGTCGAACTCTTTAACCAGTTCTTCCAGTGAGAATATCTCAGTATTACCTTCAGGACTCCAGCCAAGAAGTGATACAAAGTTCACGATAGTCTCTGTAAGAAATCCGGCATCCAACAGATCCTCAAAAGATGAATGACCGCTTCTCTTTGAGAGTTTGTTGTGATTTTCATCAGTGATGAGAGGACAGTGAATATATACAGGAACCTCCCAACCGAAGGCTTCATACAGTCTGTTATACTTAGGAGCAGAGGAGAGATATTCATTTCCTCTTACGACATGTGTTATTCCCATGAGATGGTCATCTACTACATTTGCAAAGTTGTATGTAGGGAAACCATCTGACTTAATAAGAATCATATCATCCAGTTCTATATTTGGGACTGTAATAGTTCCATACAGTTCATCCTCGAACTTTGTCTCGCCTTCAGTAGGGTTATTCTGTCTTATAACATAAGGCACACCTGCTGCAAGCTTTTCTTCTATCTCTTCCTTAGACAGGTGAAGACAATGCTTATCATAGTGGAAGATAGTTTTCTTCTCACCATCTATTACTATATCCTGATTAAGCCCCTTGAGTCTTTCTTCATCACAGAAGCAGTAGTAAGCTTCTCCTTTTTCGATAAGCTTTTTAGCGTATTCCATATAGATGCCCTGAGCCATTCTTTCAGACTGGATATAAGGTCCGACTCCACCATCCTTATCAGGACCTTCATCCCACAGAAGACCTGTCTCCTTAAGAGTTCTGTAAATGATATCGACAGCACCCTCCATCTCACGATTCTGGTCAGTGTCTTCAATTCTGAGAATAAAATCACCGCCTTCGTGTTTGGTAATGAGATACGCATATAGAGCTGTTCTCAAGTTACCTACATGCATTCTTCCTGTTGGACTTGGTGCGAATCTTGTTCTTATTTTCTGCATTTTTTCTACCTCGTTTTACTATATGTATTACCGTTATTAAAGCTAAGAATCCATTGCTTTTTTGCGGTTGGTCAGCTTACCTTTTATAAGATGTTTCTTATGTGAAACAGCTTCATCGTAGTCGATTACTTTGTCAGATATAGAAGCATCTCTTGTTATAGATGATGTATCATCTGTATCTTCATAAGACATATCAGGGATGTCATCGTCTTCCCAGTCGTCATCCTTTTGTGCAGCATCAGGGTTAACCTTCATTTCCTCATTTCTCTTTCTGCAGAAATGAAGATATTCATTTAGCTGTGCACCGATAAAAATAAAATATATAACAAAATACATCCAGAACATGAGCATTATTACAGTAGTCAGTGAACCATACATATAACTCTTAGATGCATAATAGTCGATATACAGTGAGAAGATCTTAGTTACAGATACCCACAGGAACGCTGCAAGAAAAGCGCCGGGAAGCTGCTTTCCGAACTTGAGCTTCTTACTCGGAACTATAGTATACAGAAGATCAAACATGATGAAAAGAAGAATAAATGTAGCTGAACTTCGAATACTATAAACAAGAAGCGTTACATCCGTAAAGTGCGGGAATTGGTTGAATACATAAAGTGCTATCTGAGTTCCAAACATGTTCAGAGGAACAAGGAGAAGCACTATAAGCACGAAAACTACCGTATAAACTGCACTGATACTTCGTATAATGAAATAGTTCCTTGCTTCTCTGGAACGATATACCTCATTCAGACCGTAACGTACAGCAGTAAGTCCTTTGGCTGCGGACCATACAGCTATAACTAGTGATATAATAGTTATGGAATTAGAAGAGTTACGGAACATTTCACTTACCAGATTGGCTACGTACTCTTCGAAACTACTGGGAAGGACGTAGTGTATCAACTCAATCATCTGCTCTTCAGAGAAGGGAAGGAGCTTCGGAAGCGAAATTATCAGGTTGATAATAGGGAAAAAGGACAAGAAAATAAAGAATGCTGACTGAGCGGCAAAAGCACCCATGTGTTCATCAGCAGTTCCCTTCCAGAATCTTATGATATCCTTTATTCTTTCCATCCTGAAATCCCTTTAAAAAGTGTCTTAAACACAACAAAAGGCTTAGCGCATCCCGCGTCAAGCCATAATCATGATGTATTATTAAACATCCGGAGGTGCCGGCCCCTGCTTTCTGACGCCTAGCCCATGGCCAGGTGGGTGATCGCACCCGATCTTCTGATGTCCACTCAGAGGAGGCATATCATCCAATCGGAGATGTAGAAATCCCATTAAGTATATGTAGGTTCAAAATATACAGGTATTACCGGACATCCCAGATATTTAATTCATGTCTTATATAAGATAAACTAATTATAGCTGTTTAGTTTACATATTGCAATAAAAAAATGAACCTAAACTGGAAAACTACACGATTTCGACATATAATGACATAAGTGTCATAGGTCACAATGTTTTCTTGCTTGCAAGGAAAACATTGTGACCTTATGACACGCTGAAACATGGAATTTGCGTAAGGAAAACAGTTCGGTGAACTGTTTTTAGCAAATTCAACGAAGAGCTATGCTCGAGTCCGCAGGAAAGAGCGGTTTTCGCAGAAAACCAGCGGATTCCGAATGTTTCAAGAATTGCGAGAATTGCGTCAGCAATGGAGCAATTCGTATGTCATATAAGTGTCAAAAGTCAATAAGAAAGGAATCATAATGGATATATTAAGTTCAAATGTATGTGATGCCGTAGTTACACTAAAGAAAGGTGAAGGCAGAACTCTGAAGGCCGGTGGCAGCTGGATATATGATAATGAGATAGATAAGATAGATGGCGATTATCAGGACGGAAATGTTCTGAAGGTTGAAGACTTCGACGGTTATCCTATGGGCTGGGGCTTTATAAATACAAAGTCCAGGATACAAATCCGTATGCTCACCAGAGATGCAAATGCTGTGATGGATGATGAGTTCCTGTATAGGAGAGTCAGAGCGGCGTGGGACTATAGAAAAGCTGTTATCGATACTTCATCCTGTCGTGTTATCTTCGGAGAAGCAGACTTTCTTCCCGGACTGGTTATAGATAAATATGAAGATGTTCTTGTTGTAGAGTCACTGGCTCTTGGTATAGATGTATTAAAAGAAAGAATCGTGGACATACTTAAGGAAATTATGCTAGAGGACGGGATAAAGATTCGCGGTGTCTATGAGAGAAGTGATGCTAAGGTCAGACTTAAGGAAGGAATGGAGCGGACAAAAGGTTTCATCGGTGCAGAGTTTGATACGGCAGTCCAGATAACAGAAAATGGAGTCAGATATAATGTGGATATAGTAAATGGACAGAAGACGGGCTTCTTTCTCGACCAGAAGGGCAATAGGATGGCTATTCAGGAACTCTGCAGAAGGCTTAACAGTTCAACTGATAAAAGAATATCAGTGCTCGACTGCTTTACCCATACCGGTTCATTTGCACTTAATGCTGCAGTCGGTGGCGCTACAAGTGTAGAAGCTGTTGATGTATCTGAACTGGCTA
>DOVG01000197.1 GCA_003520205.1 Lachnospiraceae bacterium | reverse complement strand
GGACTTGGAATAGAAACAGAAGATCATTATGCAGTGATGAAGGATCTGGATGGTAATAAGAAGGTTAAGGTTCTTCTTGCAAAGGCTCTGTTTGGTAATCCTGATGTATTACTTCTGGATGAGCCTACTAACCACCTTGACCTTGATGCTATAGGATGGCTGGAAGAATTTCTTATTAATTTCGAGAATACTGTTATAGTTGTCAGCCATGACAGATATTTCCTGAATAAGGTCTGCACACATACAGCTGACCTTGATTATGGAAAGATACAGATATATGCAGGAAACTATGATTTCTGGTATGAATCAAGTCAGCTGATGATTCGTCAGATGAAAGAAGCAAATAAGAAGAAGGAAGAGCAGATAAAGGAATTAAAAGAGTTTATCGCCCGTTTCTCTGCAAATGCTTCAAAGTCAAAGCAGGCTACATCACGTAAGAAGGCACTTGAGAAAATCGAGCTGGAGGAGATAAAGCCTTCAAGCCGTAAATATCCATTTATAGATTTCAGACCAAATCGTGAGATAGGAAATGAAGTTCTTACTGTGTCACATCTGTCTAAGACAGTTGACGGAGTTAAGATACTGGATGATATTTCATTTACTGTGGGAAGAGAAGATAAGATAGCTTTTGTAGGACCTAAGACACAGGCTACAACTATGCTTTTCAAGATACTTGCAGGTGAAGAAGAACCGGATGAAGGAGAATACAAGTGGGGAGTTACAACCTCTCAGGGATATTTTCCTAAGGATAATACAAAAGAATTCGACAATGACCTTGTTATAGTGGACTGGCTTACACAGTTCTCAGAAGAAAAGGATGCAACCTATGTAAGAGGCTTCCTTGGAAGAATGCTCTTCAGAGGTGAGGATGGACTTAAGAAAGTCAAAGTCCTTTCCGGAGGAGAGAAGGTAAGATGCCTTCTGTCAAAGCTTATGATAATGGGAACAAATGTCCTCATACTTGATGAACCTACAAACCATCTGGATATGGAGTCAATCACATCCCTTAACAACGGACTTATCAAATTCCCTGGAGTAGTACTGTTTGCCTGTCAGGATCATCAGTTTATCCAGACAACAGCAAACCGTATCATGGAAATAACAGACACAGGACTTATAGATAAACAGTGCACTTACGACGAATACCTCGAAAACGACGAACTGGCCAGAAAACGACAGATAATGAACTTTGACGTCGAAGAGTAGGATGCGCGGAAGGTGGAAAAAAGAATGCATGGATGCAAGTTTACTTGCTTATCCATGCATTCTTTTTTTCATATTGTGCCGCATATGCGGCACAAACGTTAACGAGGAAAGCTTCTATTTTATTTTTTTATTTATATAGATATAATATCAAATCCCTCACCGCCTGATGATTTCTCTCCTGATCCCCCGGAAACCCGATATACACATCCTCATATCCAACATTAAGAGACCTGGCGAATTCAGTGTCGGATATATCTATAACAGACTCCATAGGTTTTCCGTCCATATTTGTAAATACTTTGATGTCATTCTTCACAAGATTATAGGTGTCGCTGTCGAGATACTTGTCCAGAGGATAGAAGATGTCTACACTGGCGCAGTATTTAGCTCCCTCTTCATTGGTGAAAAGAACATCATAGTAGTCAGAGCTGGCCATAGTCATGAAGTTTATATATATCTGACTATTTGGGTTTGCCTCATATTCTTTACTGTATTCATCTTCCTTCACGACTATATTTGTATCACCCTTTATCTGATGACCATCGAATTTGCCTATACTTTTTGCATAGTTATCTATGGCATCGGCATTGAATTCAAGCTGGTTGCCACAGTTGAGAACAGCATATGAAATGGTGATAGGGCGTGTGTTTCTGTATATGGTAGATGTTAGGAAGAATAAAAATACTAAAATCACAACAGAAGCAATTAAGGCTTCTTTATAATAATATAGAAGATAGCTGGCTTTCTTTAGTGGAGGCATTCCCTCCATTGTTTCTTTAAGCTGCTCCTTCTTTATTCTTCTTTTTTCTTTTCGCGTAAGTCCCTGCAGGTCCAGACGGCTCTTTTCGGTGATTTCAGTAGGTTTTTCCTCTAGTTCTTTGATCATTTGTCGCATAATGTCATCCTCCTGTCTCTGGTATAATAACATATTTAAATATTAATTTATAGTCAAAAATAATAAAAAAATGGCATGTATATACCCTAAACATCGTACAATTTTTTTTAAGAAATTAAACACAATAGTCAATGTGTACAAATTGTTTAATGAAAACCAAAAAAAACGCTTGCATTATTGTTCATTATGCCCTATAATACACACAGTTGCGGTCAAGGGCTGCAATGATAAGATAACTTTGGAACCAAAAGGTTCGGAAAGTATGCCAAAAAAGATACTGATTACAATGATTGTTTGTTGAAATTGGCGTTAGGCATCTCGGATGTCTGATTATAAGGACAAAAGATATGAGTTGTATGTGTATCAGGACAAACACAATAAAAAAAAGGAGGGTTTTTTTGTGAAAAAGTTCAAAAAGGCAATGGCACTTTCACTTGCACTCGCTATGGGTCTCTCACTTGTAGCTTGTGGTGGAAGCACAACAGAAGAAACAGAAGCACCTACAGAGGCTGCTACAGAAGCTGAGCAGGAGGCAGAAGAAGCTACACCTGCTGATGAGTCAGCAGCAAAAGAAGACGCAGATCTTACAGGCGAAGGAAAGGTTCTTAACATTCAGTGCTGGAACGATGAGTTCGCTAGACGTCTTAAAGATCACTATCCTGGATACCAGGCTAACGATCCTGATGATGCAACAGCAGGCGGAAAGATCGGCGATATCGAAGTTAAGTTCACTGTAACTCCTTCAGATGATAACGCTTATCAGAACAACCTTGATGCTGTACTTCCTGCAAATGCAGATGCAGCAGATGATGACAAGGTTGACCTTTTCCTTGTAGAAGCTGACTATGCTCTTAAGTATGTTAATACAGACCTTACTATGCCAATAGCAGATCTTGGTATTGATGTTAACTCAGAGCTTTCAAATCAGTATCAGTACACAAAGGATATCGTAACAGATGCTGAAGGAAACCTTAAGGGTGTTTCATGGCAGGGATGTCCTGGTGTTCTTATCTACAACAGAGATGCTGCTAAGGAAGTTCTTGGTTCTGACGATCCTGCAACAGTTCAGGAAGCAGTTAAGGACTGGGATACATTCAATGCTACAGCTAAGACACTTAAGGATGCTGGATATAAGATTACAGCTACAGCAAACGATACATACCGTGTATTCTCAGACAATGTATCTTCACCATGGGTTGTTGATGGAAAGATCGTAGTAGACGACAGCATCAAGAAGTGGGTTGATATGTCTAAGGAGCAGGTAGATGCTGGATATACAGGTACAGGCGACCTTTGGAGCGATGACTGGTCAGCAGGATTCTATCCAGATGGTAAAGTATTCTGCTACTTTGGACCAGCTTGGCTGATCGACTTCTGTATGTCAGCTGATGATGAGACTTCAATCGCTCATGCAGGTGGTTGGGGAGCTACAACAGGACCTCAGGGATTCTCATGGGGTGGTACATGGATCTGTGCAGCTAACGGTACAGACAATGCTACACTTGTTGCTGATATCATCAGAAAGCTTACAGTTGATACAGAGATCATGACAGGTATCGTTAAGCAGGATAACGACTTCGTAAACAACAAGCCAGCTATGGAAGCTATGGCAGCTGATGCATCTTATGGTGATGCTGTTCTTGGCGGACAGAATGCACTTGCTATGTTCTGTGAGGGAGCTAACAAGATCGACAAGTCTAAGATTTCTGAGTATGATCAGGGATGTAACGAGTCATTCCAGGCAGCTATGAAGGATTACTTCGAAGGAAATACTGCAACATATGAAGAAGCTCTTGAAGCATTCTATACATCAGTATCAGAGAAGTACCCAGAGCTTACTCACTAATCCGTTTATAAGCTATTGCTTTATATAGACCGTTAGGTCAGGATAATTAAAAATTACTGCGTGCCTCCTTGGGCATCGTCCGAGAGGCACGCTTTAATTGACTTTATAGATAGAAATTTTTCTTATAAACATGGTATAGCGGAGGTAGCAGAATGAATAATAATAAGAATAGGAATGTTGTACGCTATAACCGTTGGGGGTATTATTTCCTTATTCCATTTGTTGTAGTTTTCATTATATTCCAGCTTATTCCACTGGCTTCAACAATTTACAACAGTTTCTTTGAACATTATTTCAAAAATGGTCTTACTGAAGTTGGACCTAATTTAATCGGTTTAGAAAATTATAAGACACTGTTTTCGAATGGTGACTTGCTTAAATATCTTGCGAATACAATGATTATGTGGATTATGGGTTTTGTTCCACAGATTCTTGTTTCTCTATTACTTGCTAACTGGTTTTCGGATCCTTCACTACGTCTTAAGGGACGTCCGTTCTTCCAGTCAGTTATTTATCTTCCAAACCTTATAATGGCGTCAGCATTTGCTATGTTGTTCTTTGCACTATTCTCGGATATTGGACCTATTAACTCTATCCTTGTAAATATGCACATATTAAAGGAACCATACAAATTCCTGTCACATACATCAAGTGCCAGATGGCTGATCGCATTCATGAACTTCCTTATGTGGTTTGGTAATACAACCATTCTTCTTCTTGCAGGTATGCTTGGTATAGATACTTCTTTATACGAGGCAGCAGAGGTTGATGGTGCTACAGCGACACAGATTTTCTTTAGGATTACACTTCCTATCTTAAGACCTATCCTTATATATGTTATGATAACATCACTTATCGGTGGTCTTCAGATGTTCGATGTACCTCAGATTCTTACAAACGGTGAGGGTTCACCTACAAGAACTACAATGACTCTTATTATGTATCTTAATAAGCATCTGTATAGTAAGAACTATGGTATGGGTGGTGCGCTTTCAGTTATGTTATTTATCATAACTGGTATCCTTAGTATTATAGTATTCAAGTTTAACAAAGCATCAGAGAAGTAAGGAGGAAGTGCACATGGGAGATATAAAAGATTTAGAATATGTTGAAGATGAAAAGACTAACGGTGTTGCCGTTCGTACACGTCGAATTATTGCATATGTAGTCCTTATACTTATAACAATTATGTGTTTATTCTGGTTCTATGTTCTTTTCATAAATGCAACCAGATCTAACTCAGCACTTAAGAAGGGATTTACGATGCTCCCTGGCGGATATCTTGGTAAGAACCTTTATAGTCTCTTCCACAATAGTAATCTGCCTATTATCAGAGGACTTATAAACAGCTTGATAGTAGCTATTTGTACTGCATTCCTTAGTACATACTTTTCTACTATGACAGCATTTGCTATTCATGCATATGATTTCAAGTTAAAGAAATTTATGTTTACATTTATACTTGCTATCATGATGATACCTACACAGGTAACAGCACTTGGATTTATCAATCTTCTTAGAAAGATTAAACTGATGGATTCATTTATTCCACTTATTGTTCCGGCTATTGCGGCTCCTGCAGTATTCTTCTATATGAAGCAGTACATGGAAGCAAATATACCGCTGGACCTTATGGAATCGGCACGTATAGATGGAGCAGGAGAATTCCTGATTTATAACAGAATTGCCTTTCCACTTATGAAACCGGCTATCGCTGTTCAGGCTATATTCTCATTCGTAACAAGCTGGAATAACTACTTTACTCCTGCACTTGTACTTAAGTCAGATAATAAGAAGACACTGCCTATACTTATAGCTCTTCTTCGTTCAGCTGACTTCCTGAAGTTTGATATGGG
>DOVG01000165.1 GCA_003520205.1 Lachnospiraceae bacterium | reverse complement strand
GAGCGTAGTTCTGGAATACCATTGCTATATCTCTGTCCTTAGGTTCAACATCATTACAGAGCTTGTCGCCTATCCAAAGCTCTCCAGAGCTGATATCCTCGAGACCTGCAATCATTCTAAGTGTAGTAGACTTACCACATCCAGAAGGACCAACGAAGATGATAAACTCTTTGTCCTCAATATCAAGATTGAAATCCTTAACAGCATTA
Organism: Lachnospiraceae bacterium; assembly: GCA_003520205.1. Taxonomy (GTDB): domain Bacteria; phylum Bacillota; class Clostridia; order Lachnospirales; family Lachnospiraceae; genus Eubacterium_Q. The sequence continues at coordinate 12,848 of DOVG01000165.1, read as the reverse complement.
AAGCCATTTGGATAAATCTTGTAGATGTTCTTTAACTGTAATCCTGCCATATTTAAAATCCTCCTAATAGCATAATAAATGATGCCTTTTTTACAACTTCGTTAATGATAATACTTTTCAAAAAAATAAACTATATATGTCTTGCATAAATAAATATAAAAACTTTTGTTCATATTGCACATTGACTAAACATTTCTATTAAAATTTAACAAAAAAAGGTGTTTTTTAAGCACCTTTTAATGTGTTGTTTTGTGTTACTTTTACCAAAAATATTACAAAATTATTAACTTATTTTTTTAATTTTGCTAGTTTTTTGGTTATTTTGCACTAATTACCAACTATATCATTGTTAGTTCCGATTATAATAATTGCCTTTACATCTTCTGTATCACAGTCGCATGCCACTTCATCCACATTTCCGGTCTCTACGGAAGCATCAGAAACCACATTCAGAAGCTTATCTCCACTGTATCCTTCAGCTACTACTATACGAGTTGTATCCTGTGCTCCATTCAGATAATTACCTGTATCTATAGAAGAAAAACCTTCCTCACTGAGCTTCTGCTTCCATGTGGCAGCAAGTCCGGATGTTTCTGTTGCATTCAGTACTATGATTTTATCATCTGAAGCAATTTCAACAACTCCACCTGCACCATCTTCATTTTCAAAGAGCATATTTTCATCCTTTGCCCCATCACTGTCTGTCTCCGAAGCAAGTAATTCATCTCTGTCCGAATCTACCAGCAGAGATTCATCAAATCCCTGATCTTTTTCCTTATTATCTGCAGTCAGAGTATACTTAACCAGATATGCTCCCATAGCAAGTATGACCAGCCCAAGTATTATCACTATTGCCTTGAGGAAAAACAAAAAAAATATTCCCGCAGCACTTTTCTTTTTTTTCTTTGCCATATTGTATCTTCCTCCTTTCAGAGGTCTTTCGTCTACGTTTTTAGAGTATAGCAAATGAATTAAGGTATTTCAAGATATCATTTGATATGATAAAATACTTACATAACATTGACTTTCAACACTTATGTCAGTATACAGGAATAAAACATATGAATAGCATACTTATCACCGGAGCAAGCCGCGGAATAGGCAGAAGTATCGCTCTCGCAGCTGCCCGCACCGGAAATTACAATAAAATAGTATTAAATTGCCATAAAAATGCAGTTTTGCTTAGTCAGGTACATGATGAAGTAAACGCTCTGCTAAACAGTTCAGACCATATAGATGATCCTGTGTGCATTACATCTGTTGGCGATATCAGCGATATATCATATGTACAAAGTCTTCGTAAGCAGGCCGGTCGAATTGATGTACTCATAAATAACAGCGCTATATCACTAACAGGACTTCTTATAGACATGTCGCCTGAACAGTGGAACCTTATAGTAAATACGAATATTACATCTCTATATAACACCTGTCACACATTTATTCCTGATATGATCAGTACGAAAAAAGGACGAATAATCAACATATCTTCTGTATGGGGACTTGTGGGTGCATCTTGCGAGGTTGCTTACAGTGCTACCAAAGGGGCTGTTAATTCCTTTACAAAAGCGCTGGCTAAAGAGCTGGCTCCAAGTAATATACAGGTTAATGCCCTCGCACTCGGTATCGTTGATACTGAAATGAATTCACATCTCAGTTCCGAGGATATAGCTGATATAAAAGAAGAAATACCTTCAGGTTATATACTTTCACCAGACGAAGCTGCATCAGCTGTTATAAAGCTTCTTGAGATGCCGGACTATTTTACCGGAGAGATAGTTAAGCTAGACGGAGCCTGGCAATAAAACCATCAAAGGAGAAATCAATATGAATGATACATATGTAGAGTTTTTCTCGGACGAAGCATTAGAAAATGTAATGTGTCTGCTTGAATATAAACCAAAGAAAATCATATATCTCGGTTACAAGGTTACCATGGTTACCCGTAAGATAAAGAGTCTCCGACAGTTCGCTTCTATCATATCACCGAATACAGAACTGGAGTTCATCGAAGTACAAAGAGATAATCTGGACGCTTGTATCAAAGCCTTAAACAATGTTTCCGAGAAATATCCCGATGCTTACTATGAGCTTACCGGTGGCGGAGAGATGCTTCTTATAGCATTCGGTTTTATAAGTGCAAGCAGAGAGTTAAAAACACTTAGAATTGATCCTTATACAGGTCTTGAAGTAAATATGCTTCCCGGTATGAGACCAAGTCAGCATAGAGACAAGATACAGATATCCGTAAAGGAAAATATGATACTTCACGGAGGTCAGTTAACCAGACAGACAGGCAGCTACAGCACCTGGTCCTTTACAAAAGAATTCAAGGAAGACATTCGTACTATATGGGATATCGCCAGAAGGCTGGAGCATAAATGGACCCGTTACTGTTCAGTTATAGAGGATGTTATAAAGGCAAATCCATGCGATGAATCCGGATATTATGTACTTCCTAAGTCATCCCTCGGTGAAGCCGGAACTCTCTTCGGCAAGCTAAATGGTAAAGGAATGCTAAAGGATTTCACTCAGGATAACAAAAGATTAAGATTCAGATTCAAGAACAGTTCTATCAAACATATTGTTACAAAGACAGGAAACATCCTTGAGCTCCACGTATATGAAGTAGCTTCACGTGCCCCCGAAGTATTCACTGACAGAATCATAGGTGCGATGATAGACTGGAACGGCGATAAGTCCGAATCAGAAAAGCAGACATTTGCTTCTGATTATGAAAGGTACATGCATTCCAGTTACGATACCATAAATGAAATCGACGTAATCCTTATGCGTTCCACTGCTCCGATCTTCATTTCCTGCAAAAGCGGAAAAGCCGGCAGCAATTCTCTTCATGAACTGGAAACTGTAACAAGACGATTCGGCGGAAAATACGCTAGTAAAGCTCTCGCCATGGCACTTCCTCTGGAAAGCTCGAACAATGGAACTTCTTTCTTCAGAGAGCGTGCAAAAGAAATGCACATATGGGTTATTGATAATATATATCATATGTCCGACGAAGAGCTTCTTAACAAACTGATTAAACTTCAACCATAAAAAATGTGTCAGGACTGTCCTGACACATTTTTTAGTCTCTATTATCTTTTGGTCTGGCAAGATTTGCAAATTTAGTATACTTACTAAGCCATGCCAGTTCAACCGGTCCCGTTGCTCCATTTCTCTGTTTAGCCACGATTATCTCAGCAACACCAGGCTTCTCTGTAGTATCCGGATTATAATAATCATCTCTATATATAAACATTACGACATCCGCATCCTGCTCTATGGCTCCTGACTCTCTAAGGTCAGCTAAGACAGGTCTGTGATCCGGTCTTGAGTCAACTGCTCTGTTAAGCTGTGAAAGCGCTATGACAGGTACATTTAATTCCCTTGCCAGTGCCTTAAGTGATCTCGACACCTCTGATATGAAGAGCTGTCTTGATTCCACCTTTTCAGAAGAACTCATCAGCTGAAGGTAGTCAATTATGATAAGGCCTATTCCTTCTGTCTGTTTAAGCTTCCTGCACTTAGTCCTAAGCTCAGCTATAGTGATAGACGAATTATCATCTATAAATACATTTACACCTGCAAGCTCATCAGCAGATCTGATAAGCTTCGTCCAATCGCTGTCCGATATATCACCTGTTTTTAAGTTTTTGGCTTCTACCATGGAATCAACTGCAACAAGTCTCGTAACAAGCTGCTCCCGGCTCATCTCGAGCGAGAACAGAACTACCGGAACCTTCTCCCTGGTAGCCACATGATGCGCTATATTCAGGACAAATGCTGTCTTACCCATAGCAGGTCTTGCAGCTACAAGAAGCAATTCTCCTCCATGAAGTCCTGTCAGCATATTGTCAAGATCTGTAAATCCAGTCCTAAGACCATTTATCTGTCCTTTATTCTTTGCCGCCGCCTCTATCTCACTGATGACATTTACAACGATATTTCTTATAGGCTGAAATTCTGTAGAACCCGATCTATTCTGCATAAGCTTAAATATATCCGATTCAGCCTTTTCCATAATAGTGTCTACCGGTTCAGAGCTCTCATAAGCCCTGGCAGTCACTCCATCAGACAGTTTTATTAATCTTCTCAGATATGCCTTATCCTTAACTATAGCCGCATAGTCCTTTGCAAATGCAGCCGTTGGTACATTTGCGAGAATTTCTCCCAGAAATCCAAGACTTGATATCTCCTCGGGAGCCCCTTTTTCTCTCAGTTTTTCTCCAAGTATTATTTCATCAACAGGCTTCCCTTCATTATACAGATCCACCATGGCATCATATATAATACCGTACTGAGTATTATAGAAGTCATCTTTTATAAGTATGGCACTAACCTCTGATATAGCATCCCTGTCCATAAGCATAGAGCCTATAACACTTCTCTCAGCATTTATGTCATGAGGAGGTATTCGCCTTATAGTATTTTCCTCTGCCATCTTTTTATCCTTTGTTAATGTAATGCAGGTGTCAGACTACTTCTCTTCTGAAACATTCAGAAGAAGTTCAGCTGTTACCTGTGGATGAAGTTTTATCTTTATATTATAACCACCAAGTGATTTAACCGGCTCATCCAGTATGATTTTTTTCTTATCTATATCTATATTCAGCTGCTTCTTAATAAGTTCGGCTATTTCCTTGGATGAGATTGAACCAAATGTTTTTCCGTTTGCTCCAACCTTCATAGTGCTTTCTATTTTTTTCTCTGCAAGGAAAGCTTTAAGTTTCTCTGCATCTGCAAGATTTTCAGCAGCTATCTTCTCGTCGTTCTGATTCTTAAGCTTAAGGTCATTCAGCGCCTGAGGAGTAGCCTCTACTCCAAGCTTCTTTGGCAGAACAAAATTTCTTGCGTAGCCCTGATTTACCTCAACTATATCTCCTTTCTTTCCTAGAGACTTAACATCCTGTAATAATATAATCTTCATTTTATATATCCTTTCATATTTCCCCGCGTTCTGACATATCCTTCAGCACATCCTTAAGCTCCTCGAAGAATTCTTCCTTCTTCTTTCCTTTAAGCTGTGCTCCGGCTATATTGGAATGTCCTCCACCATTGAATCTCTCCATAATGATCTGGACATTTACATCTCCTATTGATCTGGCAGATACATAAAGCATTCCATCATCAGCCTCAGTAACAACAAAAGACGCGGTGATATTATCTACATTTAAGAGCTCATTTGCTGTCTTTGCCACAGCAACTGTAGGTGCATCATTCGACTCCGGATCAGGTACAACATAGGAAAGAACAAAATGATCCATATATATAGAAGCATTGCTGATTCCCTGAGCCCTCTCCTTCATCTCTGTCATGGAACTTCTGAACATCTTACGAACTCTGGTTATATCCGCTCCGCTCTTTCTTAAGTACGAAGCAGCTTCAAAAGTTCTTACACCGGTTTTGGTAAGGAAATTATCAGTATCAATAAGAATACCGGCATACATTGCATCAGCCTCCTGAGACTTCAGCTTCGGATTCCTGGATATATACTGATACATTTCCGCTATCATCTCACACGCGGATGAAGCAAACGGCTCTATATAAGACAGAGTCGCTCCGGTAATTGCTTCATTTGTCTGTCTGTGATGATCAAATACAACAACTGTAGGAACAAGACTAAGCAGTTCCTCACATTCAGTCATGCTGGGTCTGTTAACATCACAGACAACAACAACAGTATTCTGATTTACCTCAGTAACAGCCTGATTACTCGTCAGAAATACATTTTCATATGCATTTCCAACCATAAATGTTTTGTATACCGGGCGAATAGCTTCTGTTACTTCATTTATAACTATATAAGCCTTTTTTCCAAGGCTTGTAACCATTCGATATATACCTATGGCCGAGCCAAATGCATCAGCATCCGGTCTCTTATGTGCCATAATAATAACCTTTTCTTTACTGAGAAGTAATTCTTCAAAAGCCTGAGCCTTAACACGGGCTTTGACACGAGTATTCTTCTCTGTACCAGCGCTCTTTCCTCCATAATAGGTAACCTGATCTCCAAGCTTTACAGCAGCCTGGTCACCTCCACGACCCATAGCCATTCCTATAGCAGTTCTCGCATTATCATAGGCATTCATAAAGCTTCCGGTAGATGCATCTGTATCAGCACCTATACCTATACTTAAAGTCATGGAAATATCATTACCTACATTTATATTCTTAACCTCGTCGAGAAGTGAAAAACGATCATCTCTGAGAGTCTGCATGAATTTCTGTCTGAATACAAAGAAATACTTATCATTCTCAGTATGTTTTACTATTGCATCGATATTACCAAGATACATATTTATCTTACGCTCTATCAAGGCAGTCAAAATAGAATGCTTTACATCTTCAAGCGAATCCATAACTTCATCATAGTTATCCAGATATATCAGACCTGCGTAAAGCTTCTGGTCCATAGTCTCCTGCTTGTATCTTCTGAGTTCTGTCTCATCAAAAAGATATACAACAAGAACTATGTCATCATCCTTTGTTTCTACGCCATTTTCATCAAAAACCTTAGACATATCAACTCTTTTTATAGATACTCTGTATTGTCTGTCGGAATACTCTATACTTGTCTCAATGTCATTTCCATCACCTATAATATCAGGTGTCAGCTGTGAGAAGTAAGAATCTATACTCTTCCTGATTCGGGTATTTCTTGAAATCCCCACAACATCATGGAATATATTGTTAGCCCACAAGATATGACCTGACATATCAAGGATAGCATAAGGAAGTTCAAGCTCCTTGATAAGCTCCTTCTGTATCTTCCCCTGCTCCAGTGAGTAGTCGACCATTATCCTGCTTATAGCCGGAAGCATCCTTAGATAAATGATAACAACGACTATAATATATATTACCAGCATGCTCAGGCTTACCATTCCTACTTTGCTGCCAATTCCATTAACAAAAATCTCAAAGCCAAGCAAAATCAGCGCCAGAATAACCGGAATAATCAGTATGTATTTAATTCTGTTCTTTAACTGCCTCTCGTTACTCATTTCAGATTACCAATTCTCTCACATACCTGTTCATAAGTTTCCTTATACTTGGCAAGCTTCTCCTTTTCAGCATTTACTTTTTCTTCAGGTGCTTTATTAACGAAGTTCGGATTACCGAGCATCCCTTCGCCTCTCTTTATCTCACCCTCAAGACGAGCCTTTTCCTTATTCAGTCTCTCAAGTTCTTTTTCTATATCCACAAGTTCAGCAAATGGTATATAGATAACTGCATTATGAATAACTGCTGATACTGCATCATCCTGTATACCCTCTTTGTCTGCCTGTACCTTAACATCACTTGCGTAACCAAGTGCAGCGAAGAAGGATGAGCTTTCTTCGAATACCTTACGGATTTCTTCTTTATCTGATACTACATATACTGCCGCTTTTCTTGAAGGCGGAACGTTCATATCCGTTCTCACTGTTCTTATAGCACGTACAGCATTCTTTATTATATCTACATTTTCAGCTTCCTTCTCAAAGTTTCTCTCGTCCTCATATACCGGCCATGCATCTATCATAATAGATTCTCTGGCTGTAAGCGTGCAGTAGATTTCTTCTGTAATAAATGGCATATATGGGTGAAGCAGCTTTAGTCCTATGGAAAGTACTTCACGCAGAGTCCAGAGAGCTGCAGCCTTTGTTGTATCATTTTCATCCCAAAGTCTAGGCTTAACCATCTCTATGTACCAGTCGCAGAACTCATCCCACAGGAAATCATGGATCTTGTCAGCTGCAATACCCAGCTCAAACTTCTCCATATTATCTGTTACATCCTTAACCAGCTGATTTGCCTTGGCAACTATCCATTTATCTGCCATAGTAAGGTCATCTAATGTCACTGCATTTATGGCCTGTAATGCTTCTTTGCCGCCTTCTTCGTCTTCATCCGGCATATTCATCATTATAAATCTGGAAGCATTCCATATCTTATTTGCAAAGTTACGACTTGCATCAAGTCTGTCCCAGATGAATCTCATATCATTTCCGGGAGCATTTCCGGTAATAAGCATGAATCTAAGCGCATCCGCTCCATACTTATCGATGATTTCAAGCGGATCGATACCATTTCCGAGAGACTTACTCATCTTACGTCCCTGCTCATCTCTTACGAGACCATGGAACAGAACTGTATGGAACGGTATCTTATCAGTCTGCTCCAGTGATGAGAATATCATTCTGATAACCCAGAAGAATATGATATCATATCCTGTAACAAGTACATCTGTCGGGAAGAAATACTTGAAGTCTTCTGAATCAGTGTCAGGCCAGCCAACAGTTGAAAATGGCCAGAGAGCTGATGAAAACCAAGTATCAAGTGTATCTTCATCACGCTTCAGATTCTTACTCTGACACTTAGGACAGCTACATGGTTCCTCCATCTCAACTATAGTCTCACCACAGTCCTGGCAGTACCATGCAGGTATTCTATGTCCCCACCACAGCTGTCTTGATATACACCAGTCACGCATATTATCAATCCAGTTATAGTAGATCTTATTCATTCGTTCAGGAACCAGCTTTACCTCACCAGTTTCAACAACCTTACGTGCGCGGGCAGCCATATCACTCATCTTTACAAACCACTGCGGCTTTATGAGTGGTTCAACAGTAGTTCCACATCTATCATGAGTACCTACCATATGAGTATGAGGAACAACCTTAACAAGAAGTCCTGCAGCTTCAAGATCTTCAAGAACGGCCTTTCTCGCCTCATATCTCTCCATGCCATGATATCTTGTATCAGGGCAGTTTATAGTAGCGTCATCATTCATTATATTTATCTCTTCGAGATTATGACGTTTTCCAACCTCAAAGTCGTTAGGGTCATGAGCAGGCGTAATCTTAACACAACCTGTACCAAACTCCTTATCTACATATGAATCTGCAATAACAGGGATTTCTCTGTTAACAAGCGGAAGAAGAAGGGTCTTTCCAACTATATCTGCATATCTCTCGTCATCAGGATTTACAGCAACCGCTGTATCACCGAGAAGGGTCTCCGGACGAGTTGTAGCTATCTCGACAAATCTTCCTTCTTCACCAACTACAGGATAATTAATATGCCAGAAATGTCCATCCTGTTCCTCATGAATAACTTCTGCATCAGAAATAGTTGTCTGGCAAACAGGACACCAGTTTACGATACGTGATCCCTTGTAGATCCATCCTTTATCATAAAGCTTCTTGAATACAGTATTTACAGCTTTATTATTACCTTCATCCATCGTGAATCTCTCACGATCCCAGTCAGCAGATGAGCCAAGACGCTTCAGCTGATTAACTATACGTCCACCGTATTCTTCACGCCACTCCCATGCTCTCTTCAGAAATCCCTCGCGGCCCAGGTCATTCTTATCGATACCCTGTTCCTTAAGAGCTGCAATGATTTTGACCTCTGTAGCAATAGCTGCATGGTCAGTACCAGGCTGCCACAAAGCATTGTAACCCTGCATTCTCTTCATACGAATAAGGATATCCTGCATAGTATTATCAAGAGCATGCCCCATATGAAGCTGACCGGTAATATTTGGAGGTGGCATAACAATTGTAAATGGTTTTCTGCTCCTGTCTACTTCAGCATGGAAATATCCGTTATCAACCCACTTTCTATATAATCTCCCCTCTATATCATCAGGGTTATAATTCTTTTCGAGTTCCTTACGCATTTGTTTATCACTCTCTTTCCTTTTATTTTTCATATAAATCCAAGACCAATTATCCTTAGTCTATATTATCATACCTTATTGTACATGATTTGTCGCGAACGAGCTAACATAGCTGGGCACGAGTGTATGCCTGAGGGACCATAAGCGGTCTGTTCACTTAGCGATTCGCAAGTCGAAGACGAAGCGAGAGCTTAGTGAGCCTAGGGCACCGCGCCTGTGCGCAAGCAGTGTCCTCTCAGGCATATCACCTCGTGACAGCGAGTTTAAGCTCGTCGCGGAAATAATCTAAAAAAGTATACTTCTTAAATCGCTTGCTCCCGGAAGTCATCCTTGATCTCACTGAGGATTATATCCATTCTCTTATCATAGTCGGTCATATCTTTATTCATCTTATTGTATGCCGCTCTCTGCAGCATCGCAAAGATAGTCATTTCTCTGACATCGTCCTTGGATTCTCCGATTTCATGCATTATCTCCTCGAGATAATCATCCGGAAGTCCCTGATATCTGATCTCACTTCTTAGGGTAGAAGTGTCTGAAGTCAGAGCAACTATATAGAAATAACCCTTAAGCGACTCAGGATTCTCATTTAATTCATAGGCCTTAAGGAAGAATTTCTTCGCATCTTCAAGATCCATATTATTTGAAGCAGCAACTGCTCTGTTATGGTAAATGTTACCGAGGAATACGGGGTCTCTGGTATCATCTACCTCATCAAGAATATCATCATAAAATGTCGCCGCCTTAATATATCTTCTGTAAGCCAGATAACCATCCGCTTTCAGCTTTGCGCGCTGGATCTTATCCAGTTTTCTGTATTTCTGCCATGCTTCTGCATAGGTCTTGATTTCTTCTAGGGTATAATAATCTCCTGCACTAAGTATCTCTATGAGAAAATCCTGTGCATATGTGGTTTTATTCAGCATACCCAGAAGCTTATCGGCAAGTTCCTCCATTCCCAGTTCAACCCTTATCCAGTTGAAGAGTTTCTCTGAAAGAGAAGACTTACTTATAAGCATAGTGTTGTTATAGATATAAAAGCATAACTCCTCGTAAGTGTATATCTCAACTTTTGTATTAAGAAATGTGAAAGGAGTTTCTGCCACTTTATTGCTGCATAGAATGATTTTTGACATCAGATCTTAAACTCCTTTCTATATATTTTGTTTGTAGTAGGAAACATTTTTCCGAATCCCATATCACGGATAATAACAGCACCTTCATTTGGACTTTCGAATTCAACCTCAAGACTTAGCTTCGTAGTCTTGTTAGGTCTTTTAGGAAGTCCATGAATTCTTACCGTCTCACGCTTCTCATCATCTATCTTACGATTCTTATAGACTATTGTGACTTTATCAGTATCATCCATGATAACATTCAGTGTACCTGTAGTGTTATACCACTGATTTCCGCCAGTTACTATCGGGACAAATGTATCCTTCTCATCTCCCAGAGATATCCCTATATCCGAGAGTACATTTTCCTTTGTTTCCACAAAATACTCATCATAGAAGGATCTGTATTCTCCTCCTACAGCTCTGTAGCAGGCGCCCTTAGTATATATATTCTGTCCAACGAAGACTCGTCTTCCCTGACAGAGCACATTTGTAGACTTCTTCATCCATTTGTTCGAGAATCCTACTCCAGTCAGGAAAACTGCTGATATATATGCTTTCTTCCCTTCGTATTCAGCTATTTTGGCAAAATCAACATCCATCTGATAAGTATCATTTCCATATTTTGAAAGTGATATCTCATCAGTATAGTCCTCATGCACAACATTTATTGTCTTAGGATCTTTATTCTTCGCTATATCTATTCTGTAATAATTCAGACCATCAGTGCTGTAATCATAAAGCGCAACACTATTATTCCACAGTTCCGCCGGCTGATTGAATATATAATACAGACCACTGTCAAGATGACTGGTTACTTCGATTGTTTCCTTATCGACATTCATCTCTTTATATAGCTCACTTAGAAGACTGAATATCTCCGGATCAAAGGTTTCAACTGAAATAACAAGCTTTCTTATCTCAGCTGCTTCATATCTATAAAGAAATGTATCTATATGAAGCTTTACCATCATTATAAACAGCTGTTTATAGGTATATTCATGACCTGCGACTGCTACTGTATCTTCACTATTCAGATTCTCAAAAATGCCATCTACAACAGTACCGTTCTCGTTAAAACGGGCTTCTGATGCTTCTCCTCCCACATACCAGTGTTCAGTGTCAGTACTGTAAAACAGTATATTTGGCATCAGATAGGTCTCTTTATTATTTAACTGGCTGACTGATTCCGGTTCACGCTTGATATCATTGTAATATGATAACTGTGTAAAATCAGAGCAAAGATCCATACCTATATAAAATACTTCTGCCACGTCACTTCCTCCTAAGTCTATCTATCATAGAATCCTCAGATTTTCCTCAAACAGATGTACCGTATTAATATAAACATCCAACTCTTCCAGAAGCTCTCTGTCTTTACGCATTTCCTGCTTGACCAGCATAGAATTAATCTGTTCAAAACGACTCATGTTCTTATCAGAGAAGGTTCTCTTCTTCAGTACATCACTTTCATATATCTTTGCATTTCCATTTGGATCATCTTCTATGGAATAGACGAGTCTCTCGCCATGGAATACAACAAACTCAAGCACATAAACTCCGCTTACAACTTCTTCCATTCTACGACGTTCAGTCTTCTGCTTACCTCTCGTTCCTGTATCAAAGCTGTACTTTACAAATACCTGTCTCTCTCTTTCACTCTTATATACGAGATAGGTTTTAAGGAATATATCCTGAGGAAGTCTGATAAATGTATCGAACTTCTTGAAGAATGGAAGCAGTTTTCCTGCATCCACAAACTTCTCTACATTTTCCTGAATCCAGTTTCTCTGAAGGTCTGTGAATCTTTCCAGCTTACTAAAGTACAAAAGAAGTGCCATAGTTGATATCTCATCATCTATGTTTCCTTTCAGAACCTCCTGGAACATTGCATCAAAGATAGAATTCGGTACCTGAGCATCATTTACCAGATAGTTATGAGCCGATAATCTCGTAAATGCTTTTACTACCAGTCCTCTGCTTCGTCCTCCATAATAAGTATGGAACACATCATATATATACTCTATATATGTATTTGAGAACATCATCTGAACCAGTGT
>DOVG01000185.1:1942-4512 GCA_003520205.1 Lachnospiraceae bacterium | reverse complement strand
GCATACGATGGTGCTAAAAAGGCGAAAGAAGCTCTGGATGGTCTGAATTCAGTTATAGAGCTTTATACAAATGGAATGCTTGATGATGCAGCATTCAAAGAAGCTGCAGGAATGACTATAGAAGAAGCAAAGATAAAACAGGCTGAGCTTACAGCAACTATCGAAGCCATAAATGCACAGATAGCTGAAAATGGAAAAGCGATGGCATCTCAGGGAATAACACTTAAAACTTATGAAGATATTCCTGCTGCTGTCAAGAAGCTTGAAAAACAGCAGACTGAGGTGAAAAAAGGAATTAAGAAGCTTGAGTCGGGTATAGAGCAGGTAAAGGAAGGAAAATCAGCTACCAGTGAAGCTATAGACTCTATTAACAAGGCTGAGATAGAGCAGTCACTTACTATGGCTGAGGCATCTGCAGAATTGTCTCAGGGCAAGGCACAGATAGAAAGTGCTGAAAAACAGATAGATGATAATGTAGATAGTGCAAAGGATGCGGCTGATCTGAATGAAGTGCTTTCTTTAGATACACTGAATAATCTTCTTGTAGCTCAGAACTTTGATATGCCTGCAGGCTATGCTCCAGGTAAAGACGGAGATTATCTTGTCAAGGTAGGAGAAAGCGTAGCAGATGTTGAAGAACTGGAAGATACTGTTCTGATTGATCTGAATATGGACAGTGTTGGTGTTATAAAAGTATCAGATGTAGCTGATGTCAAGAAAGTTGATGACAGTCAGGAAGTATATGCAAAACTGAATGGTGAGCCCGGACTTCTGCTGTCATTTGAGAAACAGACAGGTTATGCTACCGGTGATGTAACAGATTCTATACTAGAAAAATTCGAGAGCCTTGAAAAGTCTGACGAGCATAAACCACATTTTGCTGTACTTATGAATCAGGGTGTTTATATAGATATAATCGTCAAGTCGATACTTCAGAATATACTTCTGGGTGCATCGCTTGCTATTATAATTCTTATTATATTCCTAAGGGATATCAGACCAACTATAGTAATAGCATGTGCGATTCCGATATCTATTATTTTTGCAATCGTACTTATGTACTTTACAGGAATCACACTGAATATCATTTCCATGTCGGGTCTTACTCTTGGAATAGGTATGTTGGTAGATAACTCTATAGTTGTTATAGAGAATATATTCCGTCTGAGAAAAGAAGGCGAGAGTATCAAGAAGGCTTCTGTATATGGAGCAAGTCAGGTGGCAGGTGCTATAACTGCATCGACACTTACAACTATGTGTGTATTTATGCCTATAGTATTTACAGAGGGTATAACCAGACAGCTCTTTGTTGATATGGGACTTACCATAGCTTATACTCTTGGAGCATCGCTTATAGTGGCACTTACACTTGTTCCTGCTATGGCTCAGGGACTTCTTGGAAATGCAAAGGAAAATGAGGTAAAAACCGAGGGCATATTTATGAGAGCCTATGGCGCTTTTCTTAGAGGTGCTATAAAGTTTAAGCCGCTTCTCTTTGTTGTAATGATTCTACTTGCGGGCACTTCAGTAAGTCTTGCTTTATCACGAGGCACTGAATTCATGCCTGAGATGCAGAGTGATCAGGTCAGCGTAACTCTTTCAGCTCCGGATGAAGAAGACAAAACATTTGAGGAAATGACTCAGTGTGCGGATGAACTTACTGAAAGATTACTTCAGATAGATGAGATAGAAACCATCGGAGCAATGATAGGAGATGGCTCTACTATGGGTGCGCTTTCTGGTGGAACCGGTAATTCGGTTTCTATGTATGTTCTTCTCAAGGAAGGTGCTGACATATCGAATACAGAGATTACTAAGAAGATAATGGATAAGGCTGAAGGTCTGGATGTTAATACTGAAGTAAGTACATCTATGATGGATATGGATGCTCTGATGGGTAGTGGAATCTCCATTATGATAAAGGGTAGAAAGGTTGAAACTCTTCAGAAGCTGGCAAAGGACGTTGCAGCTGCCATAGAGGGTATACCTGGTATAGAGAAGCTTGACAATGGTCTTGACGATATGACAAAGACTATGAAGATAAATGTAAATAAGAAGAAAGCGGCTGACTATGGTCTTACCGTTGCACAGGTATTTGGAAGTATATCTAAAGAGCTTGCGTCTACAAGAGCTACGACATCCATAGAAACAGATGTAAAGGATTTTGATGTTTTTGTAGAAACTGATAAGCAGGCTGAAGTTACTATAGATGATCTGAAGAAGCTGAAGCTTGAATATGTGGACCGTGAAGACAATAAAACAAAAGAAGTTAATCTTTCGACTATAGCAACCTTTGAAGAATCCGAGGAATTATCACAGGTTCTTAGAACCAATCAGAACAGATATGTAAATGTTACGGCATCAGTTAAGTCTGGAAATAATATAGGACTGGTAGGAAATCAGGTAGAAGCAAAGCTAAAGAATGTAGCTGTACCGGAAGGATATTCCATAACTATGGAAGGCGAGGATGAGACTATCAATGAGGCGATGAGACAGGTTCTTCTCATGATGGCTCTGGCGGTTGTGCTTATTTATCTTATAATGGTTGCCCAGTTCCAGAGTCTTAAGTC
>DOVG01000185.1:0-1840 GCA_003520205.1 Lachnospiraceae bacterium | reverse complement strand
CCTCTTGCATTTACAGGTGGTTTCTTTGCACTTTTCCTGTCAGGAAAAGCTGTATCGGTTATAGCGATGGTAGGCTTTGTTATGCTTGCCGGTATCATAGTAAATAATGGTATCGTGCTTGTGGATTATATAAATCAGTTAAGACGTGAAGGAAAGTCTAAGGCAGACGCAATCATTGAATCAGCAAAAACAAGACTTCGTCCTGTACTTATGACTGCGCTTACAACAATCATATCCATGTCTACCATGGCAGTAGGTATGGGTAAAGGTACGGAAATGTCACAGCCTATGGCAATAGTAGTTGTAGGCGGTATGATTTACGGTACCATTCTAACTCTGGTGCTTGTTCCATGTCTGTATGATGCCTTCAACAAAGAGAAGGATATGACAGAAGAAGAGCTGTAAGAATTCACAAAAGGAGTAATCCTACATAATAAATAAGGAAATGATCATGAATAAAGAGGAAAGACTTGTAGAATTATTAAAGAGCAGGGGTTATCATATCTCATTTGCCGAGTCATGTACAGCTGGTCTTGCAGCGTCTCGTCTCGTAAATGTTCCTGATGCATCCAGTGTTCTGGATGTGAGCTTCGTCACATATGCGGATGAAGCGAAGGTGAAGTATCTGGGTGTCAGTCCGGAAACTATAAAAGAGTATGGAGTTGTAAGCGAACAGGTAGCAGGCGAAATGTGTATAGGAGCGGCAAATGCCATGGGAGCTGAGGTAGGAGTAGGAATAACCGGTATAGCGGGGCCTACCGGAGGTACTGACAGAAAACCTGTTGGCATGGTATGCTTTGGATTCTTTATAGAAGGAAAAGTTGAAACCTTCACACAGTTCTTTGGAAATCCGGGACGAAATAAGGTTCGTGAAAGCAGTACAGAATATGTATATGATAAACTGATAGAAATGCTTGAAACATAAAAAATACCAAGGGGTGTTAAGCCTCTTGGTATTTTTTATGATATATATGATATGTATTATTTTATTTATTTCTTTTCTTCAGTTTTAGTAAAAGGAACGAAGCGATAAGTCTTTCTGCAATACTCTTCATATTCATTCTTGAATCTTAGCTTAAGCATTGGTTCTTCCGTAGTCTGCATCATTTTAGTAAGAAGTACCCAGTAGAGTATTGGAAGTACATACATGAATGCATTTCCGGATATAAATAAAGCTGCGGTGCATATAAGAAGAACTCCGCCGTATACAGGATTTCTGGTCTTACTGTAAATGCCGGTTGTGACCAGCTTGCCCATGCGAAGATTCTCGTTAAGAGCACAGTTAACGAGTGCATCAACTATGAATTTAATTCCTATAATGAGAGTCAGAACGCCGAAACCTATATATGTATATCTGAGCCATGCGGCACTTGGAATACCATATGTAATAGGTTTGATATGTCCAAGGATTATAGCAACAACTGTTATACCTGTGATGATAGGAACATATTTAAAACCACTGCCGTATTTGGGAAGTGGTGTGGAAACCTTCATTACAACCGGATTAGAATTAATAGATTCTTCCAGTTCTTCATCTGACGGGAGCGTGTACTCCTTTTGACTGGTAGGCTCATCTGTATTTGTATCAGATTCATCACTTGTATCCTCGGAGAGGGACTCCTGTGCAGCGTCTTCTCCACTGAATTCAGCTCTTATCTCTGCCAGTAATTTGTCCTTTTCACTTTGTATAGAATCGTTAGAATCGTTTTTCATGTTAGACTCCTTCACTTAGTAAGTACTCACAGCATTATAACACTGTAAGGACAATTATAGTAGTGAAAATTTTGTGTGGCAGATACTCCATGAAGTGATATAATGACATAAGTGTCATAAGTCAAAA
>DOVG01000034.1:441-3650 GCA_003520205.1 Lachnospiraceae bacterium | reverse complement strand
ATGCTCATGGCTCTTGGGCTTCCTTTACCTAAACAGGTATTTGGACATCCGTGGCTTCTTCAGAGTGATGGCAAAATGAGTAAATCACGTGGTAATGTATTATATGCTGATGACATGGTAGATCTGTTCGGCGTAGATGCAGTCAGATATTTCCTTCTTCATGAGATGCCATTTGAAAATGATGGTGTGGTATCATGGGAGCTTATGATAGAGAGAGTGAATTCTGATCTTGCTAACACACTGGGTAACCTGGTAAATAGAACTATTTCTATGTCTAATAAATACTTTAACGGTGTTGTTACAAGAACAGGAGTTGTTGAGGAAGTAGATGATGATCTGAAGAGAGTGGTAGGCGATACAAGACTCCGTGTAAATATCTGCATGGATAAGCTTCGTGTTGCTGATGCCATGACTGAGATATGGAATCTCTTCAAGAGATGCAACAAATATATAGATGAGACTATGCCTTGGGTTCTTGCCAAAGAAGAAGGAAAGCAGCCGAGATTAAATGAAGTGCTTTATAATCTTGTTGAGAGTATCACTATTGGTGCGTCACTTCTCGAATCATTCCTTCCGGAAACTTCAGAAAGAATACTGAAGCAGCTTAACACAGAGAAGAGAAGTGTGACTGAACTTGGACAGTTTGGACTATATCCAACAGGTAATAAGGTTACAGATGATCCGGAAATTCTGTTTGCAAGAATTGATATGAAGGAAATGCTGGATGAAATCGAAAAGAGATTCCCATCTGTAAAGGAAGAGGAAACAGAGGCTAAGAAAGAAGCGGAAAAGAAGAAAGAGGCTGCTAAGAAGGAAGCGGAAAGAAAAGAGCCGGCTAAGGTTGAAGCAGTGCAGAAAGCGCTTCTAAGTATAGATGATTTTGACAAAATGCAGCTTCAGATAGGAGAAGTTATGTCTTGTGAGGAAGTTCCAAATTCCAAGAAGCTTCTATGCTCTCAGGTTAAAGTTGCAGGACGTACACTCCAGATAGTTTCAGGAATCAAGAGTTATTATATGCCTGAAGACATGGTAGGCAAGAAAGTTGTTGTTATAACAAATCTAAAGCCTGCGAAGCTTGCCGGAATTGTTTCAGAAGGTATGCTTCTATGTGCTGAAGATGATGAAGGACGCCTTGCTCTTCTTACGGCAGATAAGGATATTCCAGCAGGTTCTATGATTAGCTAAAACTATTGGTGTTATAGACTACGGAGATTTAGATGAACATTAATACTAAAAAAATAACTGCATTTATACTGTGCTTTACATTTCTTCTCAGCCTTACTGGCTGTGGAAGAAGAACGTCTCAGTATTCAGCGTATGTTAAGAGTCTGATTACGGCTAACTACCTTGGTCAGACAAGTGAATATGTTAAGCTGACAGGTTCTGATGCTGCTGATGCGGAGGCGCTTTATCTGCAAAATGTCACCAGACTTGCCGACAACTTATCATCTTATTATAGTCTTGATATATCAGGTGATGAGGAGCTGGCACCAGCCATGGTTGACCTGGCTAAGAAGATATATGGACAGGCAAAGTTCGAAGTGGGCACGCCATACAAGGATAACAACATATATTATGTAGATGTTGATATACAGCCAATAGATATACTGAATCAGACAAATGAAGCTATATATGCATATATAGAAGAGTTTAATGCAAATGTAGCTGCTGGCAAATACAATGACTATACTAAAGAGCAGTACGAATACGAATTTGCAAGTGGAATAATAGGCATACTCGCCGGAGCAGCAAATGAGATTAATTACAAAGAGACGGAGACTGTTAAGGTAAGAATCATTACCTCAGAAGATACCTATTATATAGGAAATGAAGACCTGAAGAATATCGACAGGGCTATTATCGCAACTGATGTAAAATCTCTGGAGGATGCGACATCTTCCACGCCTACGGATGCTGAATAAGCATGAATAAATCTAATTAGAAAGCTAATACTAAATTATAAAAAAGATAATGGAAAGCATGTCGTTGCAGAAAAACAGCAGATAGAAAAATATTTAAAAAAATAGATAATCCACAAAGAATAAATAGACATATATTGCATATTATGGTATAAATATACTAACAAGATGCAATATATGTCTATTTAATTTGCGGGTGATTATATATGAATAATATATTAGAAATAAGTGATCGTTTGAAACAATATAGAATTAATTATCCTATGACGCAGAGGGAATTAGCTGATAAAACAGGTATATCGGTTCGTAGTATATCGAGATTTGAAAATGGAGAGGATATTAGTCTATCTGCATTTTTGAAAATCTTGAGTGCGTTAGAATTGGATAATCGTATAGATGTACTTGTACCAGATTATAAAAAAAGGCCATCTGCTTATCTGGAGTCTGAAAAAAAAAGACAGCGAGCATCTAGTAAAAAGAGCGAGAAGAGAGCTTTTGTTTGGGGGGATGAAAAGTGATAAATACAGCAGAAGTAATTCTTTGGGGAACGAGAATTGGATATGTTCATCAAGACGAAGGAAGTCCATATGTATCATTTGAATATGACAGGGACTTTATTGATAGTGGAATAGAAGTATCTCCTATAAAAATGAAGCTAAGTAAGCTGGTGTACGAATTTCCAGATTTATCGGGAGATGCATTTCATGGTGCTCCTGGATTAATTGCGGATTCTCTACCGGATAAGTTTGGTAACAGAGTGATTGAAAGATGGCTTATGGAACAAGGAAAATCATTTCAAGATTTTAATGTCATTGATAGACTTTGTTATACAGGTACTCGTGGTATGGGGGCATTAGAATATAGACCTGCAGATGGGCCGGAAAATGCAATCGGCGAAGATGTAAATATAGAGAAAATGGTTGAGTTTGCATCTGAAGTACTATCCGATAAAGAAAGTAAGAAACTCAGTTCAGAAGAAGAAATTGGTTATAGTCAATTGGTTCAACTAGGTACATCTGCGGGAGGAGCTAGAGCAAAAGCCCTGATAGCAGTAAATGAAAAAACAAATGAAGTAAAAAGTGGCCAGATTGATGCAGGAAATGGATTTGATTACTGGTTAATAAAATTTGATGGGGTCAAGAAAAATGGCGATCATAACCTTAAAGATTCTACTCAGTATACGCTAATAGAATATGCTTATTATCTTATGGCTAAAGATGCGGGGATAGAAATGGAGGAATGTAGAATTCTTGAGGAAAATGGTAGACATCATTTTATGACCAAAAGATT
>DOVG01000034.1:0-353 GCA_003520205.1 Lachnospiraceae bacterium | reverse complement strand
TTCATATGCAAACTTTGGGGGCACTTACACATATAGATTACAATTACCCTGGATTATGTAGTTATGAACAGGCGGCAGAGATAGTACGAATACTTAATTCATCAATGAGGGATATTGAGCAGTTATATAAAAGGATGGTATTTAATGTTTTACTTGTAAATCAAGATGACCATGTGAAAAATATTTCATTTCTAATGGATAAAAGTGGTAATTGGAAGTTATCTCCGGCTTATGATATTACATTTTCTTATAACCAGAATAATATTTGGTTAAAGGCACACCAGATGCTGATCAATGGAAAGAATGAAAATATAACATATGATGATTTGATTATATCGGGAAAAAATATGGGA
>DOVG01000204.1 GCA_003520205.1 Lachnospiraceae bacterium | reverse complement strand
CTTTTTAATCATAGTATGCTACTTTAACTAACTCTTCTACTGTTGTAAGTCCCTGCTCGATCAGTTCCATACAGCTTTCCTTCAGGGTAAGCATTCCCAGTTCTTTTCTGGCATATTCCTTTATTTCTTCGGATGTTTTCTCATCCGATATCATCTTACGAATCGGCTTATCTACCGGAAGTATCTCGTGAATTGATATACGTCCACGATATCCCGTTCCGTTACATTTCTTACAGCCGACTTTGTGCATAACTCTTGGGAGAGGACGTCCAACTATACGCTGCTCTTCTTCCGTCATCTGTCCCCACTCACCACAGTCCGGACATACCTTTCGAACAAGTCTCTGTGCAATTACACCGACGAGGGAATTTGCAAGCATATATGGTTCTATACCCATATCTATCAGACGAGTAACTGATGAAGCTGCATCATTGGTATGAAGTGTCGAAAGAACCAGGTGACCGGTTATAGCCGCCCTGACCGATATAGAAGCTGTCTCTGCATCACGAGTTTCACCGAGCATGATTATATCCGGATCCTGTCTCAGAAGCGCTCTAAGTCCGACCTCAAATGTAAGTCCTGCGGTATTATTTACCTGCATCTGATTCAGCTTCGGAAGGTTCTTTTCTACAGGATCTTCTATAGTTGATATATTTACAGCTCTTTCAGATAGAGTCTGTAGAATCATATACAGAGTAGTTGATTTACCGGAACCTGTAGGTCCTGTAACATAAATCATTCCATTGGGCGACTGAAGCATCTGACTTACTATCTGATAATTACGTTCATTCATACCGAAGGAACCTGCATGATCTATTGTAGCAGCCGAAGCGAGCAGACGAAGTACTGCCTTTTCTCCAAATACTGTCGGTATAACAGATACTCTGACATTGATTGGAACACCCTCAACATTAGTCTTAAAATGTCCATCCTGGGGTATACGTCTCTCAGCTATGTCCAGATCACCGATTATCTTAACACGTGCTATAAGTGAATTATGAATATTCTTAGGAAGTGTCATAAAGTCAACTATAACACCATCCATACGCATACGTACTGAAGTATGCTTCTCAAATGGTTCTATATGAATATCCGATACATTTGAATTATATGCTCTTACAACAAGAGAATTAAGAAGATTTATAATAGGAGTATCATCATCCGCATCTTCTACATTTACTTCTATGATATCTTCATCTGCAAGAGATGATTTGGAAGCCTTGTCAGCAGCTTTCTTGGCAGCAACCTCAGAATAATAATACTGAATAGCATTCTCAAGAGGCTGCTTCTCCGTCAGTTCTATACGAAGGTCTGTCCCTGCAACCTGACGTATATCCTCTATTCCATAGAAATTAAGAGGATCATTTGTAAGAAGATAAAGAACACCATCTTCAATCTTATATGCCATCATGCCATACTTCTCAGCAAGTGGCTGAGGGATAGCTTCAACAGCATTTATATCAACGCTAAGATCGGAAATGTTGACCACATCGTATTGGAGTCTACGCCCCAGCGCCTCCAGCATCTGCTTCTCTGTTATGATATTTAGCGCTATAAGAGCACCACCCAGACGTACGCCCTCATGATTCTTCGAATACTCAAGTGCCGCTCCGATATCATCATCAGTTACGTAGCCGAATTCCTTCAGGACGTCTCCTATTCGTATGTTTTTGTTTGACCTCATTTCCATATGGTTGTCCTCATCTAGATTTTAAGATTCTATGTCAAATATTATTACTACTATTATTCTTCTACCACTTCAGAATCATCCACATTTATTACATCTCCTGCCTCATCCGAAGTTGCTTCTCCTGCCTCTCCTGAATCCCCGGCTGATGCTATATCTGTTGTGTCACACATGTATATCTCTAATCTTACAGTAAGAGATTTTCTAACAACTACTTCTACTGTTTCATTTGAACCAGTACCTGCAGCTGATTCGGCAGTACTTGACACTTCATTTGCCGCATTATTTGCCGCTGAAGCTATGCTGCCATTTGACGATGAACCTTGAGAGCTTCTAATTATATTTCCATTTGCATCCCGTCTGATCACGTCACGGAATTCTCCCCATGAATAACCAACAAGAAGAACTCTCTTATCCATATCGATTATATCATTTATAAATGCGTGAAGATCCTCTATCTCACCACCTACTGTCATTGTAACAGGAACGGCATATATATCAGTATTGGGCTGATAGCCACCTTCTTCCGCTCCCATCATATTATCCATAAGTACCGCTGTACTGTTCTTATCTGAAGTAGTCTTACTCTTCAGATCTGCATCATCTTCATCATCACTATCCTTATCATCTGAACTTGATAAAGAGCTCGTTTCATCTGAAGCAGACTCGTATTCTTTTTTCAGTTCCTGCTGACGCGTATACAGTTCAGAATACTGATAAGCCATCCTCTCAGTAGGAGAAGTAGGCATAGTGAAAGATAACTCATAGATATCAAGACCTCTGCCTGAAGCAAGCTCGGTCATCATTTTATCTATATCTGATGATTTCATCACCTGATAGAATTCGTCTTTCTTATCAGCTATCTTCTGCTCATATTCGTCGGACTGCATCTCTATAAGAGCCAGATTAGCAATCTTCATCTTATTCAGCTTCTGCTCGTCTTCTTCCTGCTCTATCTTAGTTTCAAGCTTCTTATAACGCTTGTACTGAGGAAGAATCCCCCAATATCCTACTGCAACTATTATTACAAAAAGGAACATTCCTACGAGGAGTCGTTTATCACGTTCAGTCATATTTGTCTTCATCGTCTACTCCCCCTTTTCTCTTCCTACAGACTCAGCAAGTGTACAGTCAACGTGAATATCGTAAAGCTCTTCTCTTTCATCATAGACATAACCTGTATGATTAACTGTCATGAAGATATCTTCTTCCAGAAGCTTATCGATGTATTTATATATATCATTTACACTTGCAGCCTTTGCCGAAAATGTTATTTTTCCGGCATCTGCATCAAAGCTTAGTATATTTATATCCGCATATCCTTTAGCTGATTCTTCAAGTTTATTAATTATATCGTCGGTACATACAGGATATGAATCTATAGTTTCTACAACTGTATTTATCGAATTATACTTAGCAAGGAGTGTATCCCTTCGCTCTATGGCTGTATCATAGGATGCAGTCTGAAGCTTGACCGAAGGGCTGTTATTATAATCATGAGCCTCGTTATATTTTGCCTCACGAAGAAGCCTCATGGTTAACATAACGCCGAAAAGTACAGCCATAACAATAAATGTTGTAAATATCGTCACTATTCTTCTCTTAGTCGCCGGATCCATCTGATTTTCAGCATCATCCTTTAGACTAAAGTGTGTCAGGAAATTACTTTCCTTTCCCTGATCATAGAGACCACTTACTGCAAAAAGGGCTTCCTCAGCCTCATGACCGAGTCCAACACTAGTACCAATACCGGCACTATAGAGCTCTATAGGAGCATTTATACCATGTTCTCTTACAACCTGGGAATAATGACTTATATCACTCTTATTAGTTCCTGCCACAAATACTCTTTCTATCTGCATGGTAAACTTCTGCGCACTCATAAACTGCTGCAGCTGATTCAGTGAACGTGCCAGATCATCCAGATATTCCTCTGTCCCCGGTTCGTTAAAACATCTGATAGAGTTATAATATTTGAATTCACCATCTGCAAAAAGTACATTTGATACAAGATTTCCATTTATTATCTGAAGTATAAAATTCTTAATGCTTTTAGCTATATTCATCTGAGCATAGCCTATAATACTTCCTTCACTGGAAATGATTCCCTTTAGTACAACTCCCATATCTGCAAATATCTGCATGAATTCACGAAGCTGATCCTTAGGCGCCATTTCCGCATAAAGCTTATCGATTTTCTTCTTTTTATCAGAACCTATCTTTATATACGCAAGCGTATTTTCATCATCCTCACGCTGCATATCTGAGAATTCACGCATTATAAAAGCAAGAGTTTTCTTTTCATTGAGATTTGGAACCTCTATACTCTTTCCTGCAATTTTATTGCTGTTGACAACGAGATATACATCTTTCTTTGGAATATTCTGGGCTTCCCAGAACTGCTTTATATGCGCTCCCAGAGAATCACCATCCATAACTATACCATTTATGATGCTTCCCTCAGGTGCTGTTGTCGTATAGACACTCTTAAGAGTTCCTTTTTTACCTCTCTGCCCTACAGCTATTTGAATTTGTTGATTTGAAAAATATACGCTTACACTCATATTGTATCCTCGTATCTTTGTATGCTACTCGATGTATCTATTTCCCCTGATCTGCAATGGCCTGATATGAACCGTATATCGGCTGTATAACGGCAATCATGATAAATCCTACTATAGCAGCCATGATAACAATCATAATCGGCTCAACCATCGCAACCAGCTGTTCTATCGCTATCTCACTGTCATAATCCATTTGATCCGCTATGGATACAAGCATTGAATCAAGCGAGCCTGTCTCTTCACCAACAGCAACAGATGATGGTAATTTTTTTACAAACCCATCTATGCCTGCTATACCATCAGAAAGAGGTTTACCAGCCCTGATATCTGCTATCATCTGATCAAACTGACTTTCTATATATGTATTTCCTATAGTTGTCTTAGCTATCTGAAGACAAGTTACAATCGGAATACCTGCCGAATACATACTTGCAAGAGTACGGGAAAATCTGGCAGTATAGATAATCTTCCTCAACTTTCCAATCTTTGGAACATGTATCTCCAGTTTATCGAGAAGAAGTTTTATCTGAGGAATCGAAACAAGAATCTTTACAATTATGAAAAGAATTACCCCAAAGAAGATAATCAGATACCATCTATTCGCAACAAAATCACTTATAGACATAAGAATTTCCGTTGCCGGTGGCAGCTCATCCATCTGCGAGAATAGTGAATCAAACTGTGGCAGAACAAAGCCCATTATAATTATTACAACGATAACTATAAGCACTGCAAGAATCTTGGGATATGTAGTTGAACTCTTAATCTTCTGCTGGAGCTTATACTCTTTACTATAGTACTCTGCCATATTTGCAGCCGTACCATCCATGTTACCTCCAGATTCGGAAGACCTGATCATATTAATAAATAAAGCCGGAAATGTGCCACCTTGTTCTTCCATAGCATCAGAAAGTGTCATACCGGAACGAACCTGTTTCAATACATCGGCATATATCTTTCTTTCATTTTCACCGATAGACTCATCTTCCGAAATGATTCTGAGTGCTTTTACAAGAGTAACACCTGCACCAAGAAGCTTGCTTAAATTACGCGAAAAATCAGCCACACGATCATACTTCAGTCTCTTATGTACTGATTTAGCCCGTGTTGCTTCCTTTGCTTCTACAAGAAGTAACCCTTCCTCTTTAAGTTTGCTTTGAAGCTCAGCTTCATCATTCGCTTTCATCTCACCAGGGATGATACGACCATCAGTATTCTGAGCCCTATACCTGTAGCTTGTTGCCATACTTTACTCCGTCCCCACGTATTTTTACAATAAACCACTTTATATTGTAATATTAAACACAATTTATGTCAACTAAAACGCCTAACCTTATCGTATACGATAAAAACTACAACCGTTAATAAACCGGAAAGTAAGAAGAATACAAATGCTATTGGTTTTATTCCGAAAATCATGGTACATACAACTATTGATATTCCTCCAAGAAGCTCCACTACCATATATCTGGATGAAACCGGTGCTCCGCAATATCGGCATTTTCCTCTCAGACTGATCCAGGAAATAATAGGAATCATATCCTTCATAGTAAGCTCATGTCCACAGCTGGTACACATGGACTTTCCCTCTGTGAACTGCATATGTCTGGGCAGCCGGTATATGACAACATTCAGGAAAGAAAAGATACTTGCACCAATTGCAAAAAATATTATTTCTATTAAAACCCGTGCTGCAATTATCGAGATACCTAACCAGTCCATATCATTCACCATTTACTATATCGTCCGAATCATCATATGAATAAACTCTCAGTATATAATCAACATCCCAGCTGATAGCTTCATCATGCTTGCTAAATGTAACCACAAAATTATCTACTTCATACATAAAGCCTGTTATCTCATGCTTCTTTGTATCATACGAAGTAATCCTGTAATCACCTGTTGGAGTATATATCTGTTCTGCCCTTTCCTTTGCGCCTGCTTCTATCCCATTCTTTCTGCCCGGATTATATACACTCTTTCCAGCTGCATACATCTCTATATCAGCTGATCTAAGAGACATCCTGACATTCTTGGCATCACGAAGTGCATCCTTTGCCCCAATTCTGAGTCTGACGAACAGAAACACACTTAGCCCGACTATCAGAATGACTACCGTCACAAGAATAATTCGGGCTAAAAAAGCTATATTAATTTTAGATTTTTCCTGTTCCATTCCCCAATCCCCTGTTATGTTACATTATTAGTCCAGCAAACAACATATAATCCTTCATATTATTGAGACTATTCTCAAAATATAACGAGTACTCTATGCCCCCGGGTTAGTAGGTGCACTTTCAGGAGCATTGTACATTTTTACAAAACGATAAGATTTATATGTTCCATACTTTGGACTATTCAATTCAAGCAAAACAAGTATAACATTACTGCCATATCCATTTAATGCCCCATCTATTCCATACGCCTGAACATCATCCGAATGAGAGCTTATTCCATCACCTCGAATCAATTTGAAATCGGTAATAGTAAAGCCATTATAAACCGCCGAATCATACTTCCATGTAGTTTTGTTTCTATTATTAGACGGATCTACAGAGTCAACAATCGCATCATAATCTAATACGAGCTGGTTATTCTTAACAGAAACAGTAACACTGGTATTTGTTTTATCAATAACCGAAATCGAACTTCCATAATTATTCATTATATCATGATCAATCCTTGGATTATTAGAAGCATCTCCCGGCAGATAAAGCGCCCCATCTATTTCTGAAGAGATCTTCTCCATAAGAATATCAGACACCTGCTCTGCATATGTTTCACCCTTCACCTCAAAAAAGAGTCCCGTTATCATTGAAATCACTGCAGCCGAAGCCGCAAGAAAAATTCCAAGCAAAGCAAAACATACTACCATCTCAACCAAGGTAGATCCTCTATTATCTGTACATATTCTGTTTTTAACTCTTTTCAGTATCATGTACATTACTCCTTGTATCGAAACGACAATACTTTAGGTGTTACCAGCTGTTCCGATTCTATCAATGGATTTACAGACTTAAAACAAGTAGCTTCAGTTTTATTCATTCGCAGCTTATAGTTAGGATAATCAGTTGCACTATCCTTTACATTCTTTTCCATCATTTCTGTATTATCATAATCTAACATTAAATAAAACTCTGGACCATCTTCTGCTTTATATACATATGATTCAGTAGTCACTTCACTTGAATCGATCTGATCCGGCGTTTTATAAATCTCCGAATTAAATTCACGAACAACTATATCTGTATCAACAGCTTTCATACGAAGACTAGAACAATATGCCACAATCCTGACAACAACCAAAAGAATAATAATAAGCACAACAAAAGCAACGATGGTTTCTACCATTGTAGTACCTTTGTTTTCACAACAAATACTTTTCAATTTATTTGTTTGTAATTTACTATCTTTTGTCATACGCTTACCTACACAGTCAGAATTCAATTAGATTCATATATGAATTCCCACTTTTCATTTTCATTTATATTTAATCCCATCGGATTATACTTTGAATCAGATTCAATACTGCTTAGCATGTTCTTTTCTGCATCATGATCAGGATTATTATCATCAAAATCATTTATTTGCATTTTATATTTATCTTTTATACTGTAGGTCTGTCCTCCGGTCTCGCATATTATCTCAATGTAAAGATAAGAATCTTTCTTTCTATCTACAGACAACTGACTAAGTTC
This sequence comes from Lachnospiraceae bacterium, assembly GCA_003520205.1. Taxonomy (GTDB): domain Bacteria; phylum Bacillota; class Clostridia; order Lachnospirales; family Lachnospiraceae; genus Eubacterium_Q. The sequence continues at coordinate 12,512 of DOVG01000204.1, read as the reverse complement.
CTCACCTTCAGATATAACAGCATCTTTGGGAAGGCACCAATACACGCATAACTTAACGCTTCCAGGATACCCATCAATATTATAATTGGCATTCTTTTTTAAATTAAAATATCGAAACGCATAATCCGAAGTATAATTTTCCTTAGTTTTATCATAATATGGCCATGTTGCGCTTTGGTAAATATTACAACGCAAATACTTCCATAAAGCACTATTTTTATAAGCCTCTTCCGACTGAAGTTCATTTCTTAATGCTATGCTTAATGAATTAGCCGCCTCACGATTCCTTTGACTCGCAACTTTTTTACTCTGTGAAGCATACAGAGTGTATGTAACAAGCATTAATGAAAAGGCAAATATCATAACCACTGCAATGACAATTATGGCAACTATCATTGCAGTTCCGTTATTATTGTATGAATTTTTGCCTTTTACATTTTTATTCATTAGGCACCACCATCAGTACTAGTTTTTAAGTTCATCTATAAAATCGACATATTTTCCATCAAATTCATTAAACATTCTTTTTCTATACTCACTCGTTTTATACTCATTAAAGTCTGTGAAATATGAATTATTGTTTGTATAGTAATTAAACTTGATATCAAGCGACTTAATACTAGTATCAAAATCATAAATATACACATCATACTTTGTTACAGTACTACTTATATTTTCTTTGAGGAATAATGAAGTTTCTGATTCATATACATCTTTCTGAGAGTTAGCTAATACGTTCATAAGACTCAAAGCATCTTCAACTCCAGCATACGGATCCTCTATAAGTTCTCCCTCAGGAGAATATGCTTCCATAAGTACATTTTCAGAAGTACCAGCTTCTTTCCATTTGAAAGCACGAATACCGATTGGGATCGGACATTCATAGACTATCACTTCTATTTTGCTAATCTTATTTTCGTCAAACCCCTCAGGTTTTTGAACAATAATACCATCTATCTGTATACCATTAAGTTGTGAAATTTTAACTGTATCAGTCCATGTAGCATTATTACCATTAACATTCGTTGTATACATCTGATTCTGAGTAGACTTTGTTTCACATACAGCCCCACTTTCAGAAGTCAAGCGTAAATAATATTTCATATCATATGTAGCCTTATTTGCATTCTCATATGCGACATAACCATATTTATCAGCAAAACTATATATAAGTTCAATATACTTGTTTGCATTATAAGACTTATAATTATTCTTCATATACTTATATACAGCAAATGTGTAATCAAGGAAATATTCGTTCTTATCCGAATCATGCCCATATCCTTTGTTATTATTAGGTGTACCTAAAACTTGTGTTGTATATACGCCCAAAAGATTTTTTTCAGTACTTAATCCAAATTGCTTTCGTAAATAATCAGAATCAGTGTTTACCTGACCGGTTATTGCACTATAAATATATGAGATAGCATTGTGAGTATTAATATTACTTATAGCATTAGTTAAATACGCAGTATACTCCATAGATCCACTATAATTCAAACTAGGTGTCATAAATTCATCTATATCATTTTTCGCATAATTATCCCACACTATCTGAAGCTCATCTATATCCACATAAGTATTTTCCAAGCCTTGATAATTCAGTACAGGCAGTATAGTATATTTCAACTTATATGAATCCGACTCAGTTACTAATAAAGGAGAACCACATGTCTCGCTATTATGTTTAATGTCATCTTCTTTCTGTCCCGGTGAAAAAACATAATTAGTTATTTCTACCGGTTCATCACCATCATACTCATAATATGACATCGTAGCCTTAAACTTTTTATCTCTTGGAATAGTCTTCGAATCACCGATATAGAAATTAGCATATTTATCTGCTCCATCACCTGAAGCTACTTCTCCAATATGTTTTGTCGCATTTGATGCATCAAAGGAATAAATAATACTCTTAGCATTTTCTTTTGTTATTCCATAATACAAACCAGTACCATAATTCCTACATGTATCTAATACACCTTTTCCATTGGAATCCACTATTATTCCAGCCGCATTAATACTTTCACTATTAGCTTCATTAAGCGGATGTTTTTTTCCAATCGTTATAACACCTGTATTAGCTAAATCATTTAATGCAATAGCACTACTACTTTCAGCAATTATTCCAGCTGCCGATGTACTTGCATCAACGCTTCCGTGATTTATACATCCAATTATTTTAGAACTACTAGCAGAATGATCATCACTAATACTTTTTCCTATTATTCCACCAGCTTCTGCTCCGGAAGATTCAATATCACCGGTATTTTCACATTTACGTATTTCTATACTATCTGTACCATTATCAACACCGATAATACCACCCACTGAAGTGGAGCCTTTTATTGTACCCTCATTATTAGAGCCATTCGCCATAACACTTCCATCTAAAGCTTCACCCAGTACACCTGAAGCAACTTTAGAAGAAGTTATGTTTGCCTGATTAATACAATCTATTATAATTGAGGATCCATTAGCCGCTGCAGCAATTCCAGATGCAAGGCCACCATCACCAGTAGCTGTTATAGTTCCTATATTTTTACAATAACGAATAACACCCGTAGAATCATCAGTCACTTTACCGGAATCATCTATCGTAACATCACTATTTGGAGTACCATTTATTCCAGCTATAGCACCTATCTTCTGACCAGCATAATTTCGATTAACACTCGCTTCAAGATAACCAATTATTTTTCCATTATCATCTTTTTCACCAGTACCACCTATAAATCCATCATTTACCTCAGTTAATCCACCTATATATGTTGCAGATGATGCATAGTAGCCCGATGAATTTACATCACTTCCAGTCTTAATATTTGCACAATTTACAAGCTTCATACCAGCAGGAACACGACCTATTACGCCACCAAGATAAGAATATTTTACGGAATCCGTCTGCCCTGATGCAGCATCTATAGATTTAGTTCCACCAATTGTTTGGGTAGTCTTTATGTTTCCATTATTTACAAAACCTTTAACCGTTACGTATGTGTCATCAGGAACAAATCCAAAGAGACCACCAGCAAAAATTTTCGCCGAAACATTTAAAGTAACAGTATTAGAACCAGAAGCATCATAATCGCTAAAAGTAACCGTCTGTCTACCACTAGCTATATTTTTAAACACGTTTTCATCTTCAATATCAGATACTACAATTACTTTATACGCATCTGCGAATTCCACATAAGCTCCAGATTTTTTAAGTTTTTCATTTGCGAGTTTAATCAATGATCCAGTTTTATCATTATAATCATTACTCAATTTGCAAAATTCATCTGATACGTCCTGTCTCAAATATAATCCCGATATACCACCCGCAAACGCATCTGCCTGTACTGTTATATTTGATCCAAGTTTAAAATCTTTTTCTTTTACAGTCTTATCTCCGCCGGCGATACATCCATACATTCCGCCAACAAAATAATTACCGGTAACTTTTGTATCATCTAAATCAACTTCAATATTCTTATAGCCTTTTAAGCTAATATCATCTTCATGATCTGAAACACCTACGTATCCACCAACATAAGCAATTCCATCAACCTCAATGATATTTTGTGAACCTTGCGGATCAATAGATACATCTATATCTTCATTACTGGAGACATTTCCAAATGCTCCGCCGACTCCATATCTACCAATAACTCTATATGCTGAAACACTTTGATTATAATTGCTGAAGTCTCCGCCTATTCTACCCACAAATCCTCCTACAACATCAGAACCAACAACAAGCAATCCTGTTGAATTCTCATCTATCGAAGAAGGCATAACATTGTTCACTGATGCATCCTTGGTAAGACCTGCACATCCACCAACATAATCCTGTCCAAATACCAAAGCATCAACTTTAGATTCATAATCAGTGTTGTCATTCTTTTCAGAAACATTAATCGAACCGCCTATAGAAGCTCCGACTATACCACCGCAAGCATTTCCTCCATAATTAGAGGTATTTATAATATGATCAACACTCTCTGTGGTTAATGTATCGCTGTAAAATCCCGACTCATTATTTCCTTTTACAAGATTTGAAACAAAAATTTTAACCTGTTCTGATTGAATATTATTACAGTCTCTAATTGTAGAAGCATTTAAACCAACAATACCTCCACAGAATCCGGTTAAATCTTCATTATTAAACACACTTACAATACTATCATAATCTTCTTCTTTCCATTCATCCATTATTCCTGGTATAAAAGGATTATCCGAATGAAGAGTTAGAACAGCACCTTTATTCAACGCTGATACAAGCAAATCAGAATCTATTTCAACACTTGCCAAAGGACCTGCTTTATTCTCAGATGGATTTTTATAATTCATTTTAGATGAATCAATATTACCTATTCCATTTCCGCCTGCTATTCCACCTACAAACATTCTTCCGATTACATTACTATAATTTGTGACCGTATAATCTGCTGAATCGCCTTTATCAAGTCTGCAAGCTTCAGCGCAGCCAAAAATTCCTCCTATATATCTATTTCCAAATACAAATGATTTGGTTACTTCTCCAAGCATGAATTCTGAATCAGGAGCTTTATTACAATTTTCTATTGCAGTTAATCTTCCGTATCCAACAACTCCGCCAACATAATTATCACTAATAAGCGACGGATGCTCTGTCTCATCAAACAGTTTACTTTCAACTTCAGTTTTAACAATGTCATATAATGAATAGCTGTAACAATTCTTTATCTTGATGTTTTCATCCATACCATCAAGATATGCATCCGGCAACGGGTTACTCTTTGAATACAGGCATCCATCCATTGTAACGCCAGCTATTCCGCCAATAAACGAATTCTTTAGGTCCTTGACAGATTTTCCATCTATAGTTTTATTCTCTAAAAACTTTTCATTGGTTATTCCTTGTATATATCCAAAATTCAAAGAATCTTCTATGGAGACTTTTTCTGCTTTTTTAACCTCTGTCCCTGACATAGACAATCCATTAGTCTTGCTAATCTCATATCCATCAAAGTAATAGTTCTTATACATATCACTAGAAGGTTCATCATAATTAACAAATACTCTTCCGATTATACCGCCAACATTTTCTAAGCCTTCAACAGATGCATAGTTAATAAGTCCTTTTAATACTACTGTTTCATCATCAGTAAGTTTTACAAAAGATTGACGTCCAAGTATTCCACCAACATCTGTTCTTCCTGTAATACGTGACACTCCAGCTTTACTGTCTTCCGAATCATCACCATCTTTTTCATCAAGCAATGTCAGATTCTCTAATGTACCAATATTATTACCCGCAAATCCTCCTGCCATACATGTATAAACCACAGAATTATTTACTACTTCTAATCCATCTACCACATGTCTATTCAATATAATATTTGAGATAGAACCAAAGTTCTCGGCAAAAAGTCCAAGCGGAAGTTCTCCCGAACGCGCCTTAACTACACTCGAAGAATCTGTCTCTGACTTTTCTCCAAGTATAGAAGAATAATCATCTATATTATTATTTACACAAGAAGTCTTAACTGATTCACCATAAATACCATAAACAATGTTAGCAGAAATAGACAAAGTCAAATCGCTAATCGTATATGTGGTATTCTGTTCAGAATTATCAGTACTATCTATCACATATGGATTCTCCTGCGTAAAGGTATCATTCTCATCCAGTTTCCTAAAGCCAGGGAATGGATACACAGATGTATCTCTTGGAGATTCTCCACTAAGACTTCTGGTTGCATAGTTCATTCCATCATAATTAATACCGGACGTTACTTTTGATGTATTGTCCATAGTAGTATCATACGAATTAAGAAAATAATTTGGATCATTATTCTTTCCAACAAAAGAAGCCCACGAAATATTTTCCGTCAGTTTAAATGTTTCTTTAAGAGATTCATTTCCATCTCTCTTATAGTCAGTTTCATATCTCATATTATAAAAATGTCTGGCATTTTTAAGCTCAATGTCAACATTTTCATCTTCCTTTGTATATTCTTCAAAACAAGTACATACTCCTCTAAAACCATTGTCATGAAGAATATTTGATCCGCCTTCAACAGGCTGCGTTATTTTCGCATCATATGTATTAACTGTAACATCAGCAAATATGTAATTAGTCAAATCTGCAAGGCCAAATCTATAAAAACTGTATGTATTTCTAAAAGACTCTTCACCTGAATCCGGAGTTTCAGAACTATAGCTCTTACCAAAATATATCGAATCCGCGAAAGAAAGGGTTTGCGCCTGAACATCTGCTGCATCTAACACTATATAAATATTATTATCTTCTCTCCATACCGGAACTCTAAATACAACATTTTCTTTTCCGGAATATTTACCGGCCAACATGCTAAACTTAACCTTCATAGGAGTAATCGAATCAACATTCGCTATACTCCCTGTGGGAATCAACGCGTAATCAAGTGTAAATGACATCAAATTATTATTTCCAGATGTCTGTCCGTTATATATATTAAATAAAAGCTTATCTCCATTTCTTAATGCTTCGCTACCTATTCCCTCATCTTCAACCTTCAGCAGAAGGAAATTAGAATTTTCTAATTCCAGCTTTAAATTTGACTTAGTTGCACCTCTTCCCTTTATTCTCTGTGCAAGTTCTGCCACGCTGAAATACCCCATCATATTAGATTTTCTAGAAGTAATAGTTCTATTCATAACACTGGCAAAGGTTTTTCCGCTTCCAGCCGACTCTCCCTCATAAAGAAGGGTATCAACTTTGTCTGAATAGCAAACCGAAAAAACCTGTCCGGCATCAGGAGAAAACTCGAGAGTAATAGCTGCATTTAACGCACCTGTATCAGATACATATGATGACACAATATCAAATAGAATTTTAGCACCCAATTTAGATGTATCGCCAGGAGTAACAAGTGTACCATCCAAATAAGCTTTATAGTCATCCTTATCTGCTTTTAATCTAATCATGGTTCCTTCTTGTGTGGCACTGTTCTGATTAGATTTCCATACATCATCCCAGGTATACTTTACCTCTGACAAACCTTCATTCTTATAAACTATATTTCCTAAAAGAGATTTTGAGAGTGTAATGCTAGTATCATAACTACCATTTGTAGATCCAACTTTTAAAAGTTCTGCTATAACTTTATCTTCCAATGCATCGCTTGAATCATACTCTGTCAGCTGATTCTGTGCAGCAAAAAAGATTTCTTCAGCCATAGCTTCTTCATGATTAAACTGAGCCCACTCCTGCCAGCCAAGACCACCAGCTATAGCAACCGCTATAATAATAACCATAAGAACAAGCACCACAATAAGTTCCACTAATGTGAAACCTGAATCGGATGAAAGTATTCTGTTTATTCTGATGCCTTTTCTTCTCTTCATATACTATTCTCCACGATTAATCATTAATTTTGCATTAAATAATATAATGAACCACCAATCTTATATTGCTTTCCGTTTCCAAAGTTAAAAATTCTAGTCTCTGTAAATTGAGTACAGTTACTGTTTATTAATAAATTTGCATTTGCTTTGTTATTGAAATTAATGCTGGAGCCATCCAAATTCCATGACTTAGCCATATTTCCAAAAGCATCCAATGTAAGACTCTTGCAATCATTAAACATTCCCTGATACGTTTTTACACCACTCATATCAGTGTTATCAGAAAACAGAACTGTTTGAAGATTTTTACATCCAGAAAACATTCTAGTCATATCAGTGCACGAACCCATAGATGTAGCAACACTAACACTATCACTTGTTTCATAATCTGAAATATCAAATGTCTCAAGATTATTCTTGTTCAAAAACATTTCTTTCATCGATGTAACACCGCTTATATTCCAACCTTTAGCCTCAAAAGTCTTTAAATTAGTTGCTCCATCAAATGCTTTTTGCAGACTTGTTATTCCACTCATATCTGTACCATTCAGTCGAATTATTTCAACTGATGACGCATTTTTAAACATATCTCCAAAACCTGTCAAGCCGCTCATATCACAGTCGATAAACTCAACTACTTTAACAGACGATCCACTAAACATATTTAACACATTAGTGTTTGTCATATTACATATATTACATCTAACAAAAGTCACCTTATTTACTTTGGAATCCTGAAACATCTGTTGTAAGCCATTAGGCGGATTTGGTGAAAGCCCAGGATTAGTTACAACGCTAGACATATCTTTATCAGTAAAAACAACCTCAATATCATCTAAAGAAGAATGATTGTATATACCATACAACATTCTAGAAATACGTTTTGCACTATCAAACTGAAAAGCCTCATAAAACTTATCACTAGGATCAAGTTCTCCACACTGATATAATAAGTTACTCATGTCATAGGCTCCCGATGTATCAAGCTTTGACCTAATCTTTTCATTTTTAGCTTCACCGGATAATCCGCCTGCACCAAAATCAACTGTTTCAAGCGATAAGCAATAGTCAAAGAACTTATACATATCTCCAGGACGCAGCTTAGTGCCTTCAGCAAAATCAAAATTCACTCTCGTAAGTCTGAAACAATGGAAAAACAGCCAATGCGTATCAACCGTAGTATCATCAGTAGCAGGTCTCAATATAGCATCTTTAAAATTAACAGACACAAGGTTAGAGCAATTATAGAACATTTGATACATACTTGTTACGCTATGTAAATCAGCCCCTTCAAAATCTACAAATTCTATCTCAGATAATCCTAATTCTCCTACCGTACCATCAGGAAGAGGTTGATTACCAAGATGTCCCCTATAAAATAGATTTTCAAAAGAAGTTATATTTCCAGCATTCCACCTTTTTGCGCTGAATGTTTTCACTTTTCTAGAAGCATCATTTTTACCTTGAAAAGCATTAAATGTTCCAGATAAGCTGGACATATTACAATCATCAAATATTACAGTTGTTAATTCTTTACAGTTGGTAAGCATTTTATAAACATTGGTACACGCGCTAAAATCTAATCCCTTAAAGGATACACTAGAAAGCTTATCACATTCATACAACAGCTGAGATAGATTTTCACAACCACTCAAATCAGTCATTTTACTATCATCAGGATCCGCATCATCTGAAACCAAAATAAATGACTCTAAATTATCTTTATTATACATAAAATTATATAAAGAAGTCAGTTTTCCTGCTTTCCACCCAACAGCTGAAAATGCCTCAAGCTTAGGTACATTATTAAACATACTTCCTACATCTGTAAGTTCAGGCGTATAACATCCATCTATATTAACAGATAAGAGTTCGGTACAATCCTTACACATTGAGTTAAACGATTTACAACTATCAAGTCTGACATTTTCAAAGGATAAATGCTGAAGCTTATTACAACCAGTCAACATTTCTGCCATAGTTGTACAGGATGTCAGAATCGTTTTATTCTCTTCATCATAATCTCTAATGTCAAAAGTTGTAATATTTTTCTTTCCATACATAAATCTATATAATGATGTTAACTCTGGGGCGTTCCAGCCTCTTGCAGTAAATGTTTTAACAGCAGGTGCACTTGCAAACATATCAACTACATTTGTGAGACTTGGTGTATTACACTTATTTAAACTAAATGAAGTCAAATTAGTACAACCACTACATAAGCTTTTAAAAGTAGTACACGAAGTCAAATCAAGTCCCTCAAACGAAATATTTGTTAATGCAGTACATCCCATAAACATTTGAGCCATTGACTTACATCCACTGAGATCGGTTTTATAGGAGTCATCAAAATCACCAAATTCCACAGACGTAAGTAATTTTTTACCATTAAACAACGATTCCATAGAAGTAATCGAAGGTGCGTTCCAACCTCTTGCAGAAAATGTAGTAATATTATTTACGTAAGTAAACAACCCACTTATATTACTTAGCTTCGGAGTATATAATTTATCAAAATTCACACTTGTTAAGCTTGTATTAACAACATCTTTATAAGACGCCAAGTTAGCAAAACTCGTACATTCCGGCATACTGCATCCCGAAAAATCAATAGATGTCAGTTTTTTACATCCTCTAAACATTCCGCTCATATCAGTAACGGAACTGTAATCCCATTTTTTAAAGTCAACATCTCCATCCTTTAAGCCAGAAAGCCAAAACATATCATGCATATCTGTACACGAAGCAGTGTTCCAATCATCAATACATGATCCGGCGAAATCAACTTTTTCATATTTGTCAAATAAACTGAAAAACTTACCAACAAGTTCTGGATGATCGTCTCTAGAAAACCAATAAACATGATATGTATTGTCTGAAGAAACAACATTATAACCAAAGATAGGCACATCGTAAGTCTCATCATGTCCATCCCACATTATAACCATTCGTTTTATGGTTCCACCAGTTACAGCTTTGTTAAGGTTATCAAATGTCTGATAATGACCATTACACTGAATTGCTATATCATCTTCTATACTACTATTATCATATCCAGTCATTATTTTATTAATAATTCCGGCATTCGTTAGAACCTCTACAGCAATGCGATAATCCTGTTTTTGAAATGTTCCAACATTAGATTTAACGCCACCAAACAAAAACCTAATTTGTCCACATAAATTTTGGGGATCCGAATAATCGTTACCATTTGATCTCTGAAGGAATTTAGCCCTTGAACCATAGCCAACCTTTGCAATATACGTATAAGTACCTTCACCAGACGCTCTTACTTCTTCCCATATCATCTCAACAGTTTCATATGATACCGCAGGAGTAACGTGATACTTTTCCCAACCAGTAAGCTTGCATCCACTATTTATGGAAAGTTTGTTAGTTTCATATATATCAAAATTATCAGAACTACTTTCAGTCACTTCATTATAACTAGCCTTTAACTCAAGTTTTTTTGCACCATTAAATGATGACAAACCTTTTTCATCTGCCATTAATACAACTTTTTTAACTTTTTCTGTAATTCCAACGAACTCTCCGGAATTAGGATTTTCACTATTTGAAGCATCAGAAAAGACTTTATTCCATAAATCCTCTTCAGCATTCTTTCCATATTCCATGATCGCATCCGAAGAATCCTTTTCATAATCAGAACCATTCCAAAATGCCCAACCCAAAAGATTACAATTCGAAGCAACCTTAACACTTTTTAGTGCTGATGAAATAGAACCATCACCAGTATTAAGACTTTTATTCTTACTGTAACTGTCATAATCATATCTATTTTTATATCTTTTAAATGTTACTTCTACTTGCGAATTAAGAAGCGAGCCAAATCCCATTGAATTTGAACCCTCTACGCGTCTAAAAACAATTTTCTTCTCTTCAATCTCCTTATCCGTAATAGGATATATATCATAAATTCCATTCGCATTTAATGCACTTACACTGGAAATAATATCTTCATAATTATCAAAAACATCTCCATCAGTTATCTTATTAGGATTCTGCTGAATACTCCATCTAAGATTTTCGAAACCATCAACAAGAGATATCTTATAAATCACATTTTTGATTTCTATTGTATCTTCACTAGTCCAATTTTTTGATATTATTCTATTTCCAGAATCTTTTACAAATTCAAGATTCAATGTATCTGGAGTTCCAGTTTCCTGATCTCCTATTTTGAAAAGAATTCCCGGAGTAGTCTTTCCTTGTAGTGTATTGTAATTATGAATTTTAAGAGTATACTTCTCGTCATCATCAATTGGTTCTTCTGCCCAATTTTCCTTTTCTGGTGTAACACCAGGATATGCCGTATCAGCATATTCTGCTCCATTCATATAATCCGGCCATAAGTAAATAACATTATCCTTATATTGATTCGAATTTATGCCAACTGCATTCATTGCGTATTCTGCATCAGAAATGTCATCATAAACCGTCCATTCATTTCCGTCATAAAAAACATATTTACCAGTATCATCATTGGTTGTTTCAAATAAAGCATATGCAATAGTGTAAGAACCAACATTTTCGGAAGTAGCATTTGTAACTCCAGCCTCTAAAATCTTTTCAGTCCATACCTTAAACCTTGTGTTTTCAGCATCTAATCCAGCTATTTTTGCTACATTTGCTCGTTTATCATGATCAAGAACACTTGAAGCATCATTAAACAAATCCGTCAATGCTGTCTGTGCAGCTTTATATGCCGCATTTGCATCAGCTGTATTTTCTTTCTTTCGTGCACTATCAGTAAATCCCAACATAGCCGGTATTGCCACTGCAGCTATTATTGCAAGTATTACAAGCACGACAAGAAGCTCCACAAGGGTGAATCCTTTTTTCGAATTCTTCCGGGAGCTAAACCTCTTACTTATTTCGTTACCGGATAATTCTGTCATACGCATTTCCATGCCTTCGGTCTTTCTTAATCCGGGTTCCTCTAATAATACTTTACCAACCACCCTGAGTCTCTCTCTCCCAACCATAAGCTTTTCCTCCCTATGATCCGATCTTGTGTTCCCATCCACAGATCTGTTAACTCCGGGTTTTATACCAATCCAATTCAAAGATATTTCTATACCTAGTCAATATATACAAAAGGGTATAGCTATCTAAATGTAGTTTACCATAAAAAA
>DOVG01000120.1 GCA_003520205.1 Lachnospiraceae bacterium | reverse complement strand
TTGCATATATTTATTGTAACTTTTCAGTAGGCGTCTCAAAAAACACTATGAAAATCCATTCTTCATTATACTTTGAATCCATCTTAACTTCAATAAAAAGGTGACAATTTGAATCTGATTCAAATTGTCACCTTTTGACTACTTAGTCTTGACTTTCTTATTACCTTTTGCTCTGAATATCTTCTGATAAGACTTCTTCACCTTCTTCGGAACTGATATTTTCAGTTTCTTTGAAGTTCCTTTAATTGCATTTTTGCCTACATTTGACTTCTTCAGAAGTGTAGTCTTTAATGTCATCTTCGTAAGCTTCTTATCACTCTTAAAGGCATTTGCTCCTATCTTGTAGAGAACTTTGGACTTGCAGTTTACTGTCTTCAGCTTAGGGCAGTTCGCAAATGCATTCTTCTCGATAACCTTGACATTCTTTCCAATTGTAACTGACGTTATCTTCTTGTTATTCTTGAGGGCATTTGCACCTACTGATTCAACCATGTAGGTTACGTCATTAATCGTTACTGTATCAGAAACGATAATCTTCTTAGCCTTCTTATTAGTTGTTCCTGTATAAGCAACTGCAGGAAGCTCATCCTTAGTTGGATCTGCAGGATCAGTCTTTCCAACTGATATAACCTTATACTTAGCCTTACCCTTAGTATCTGTAAGAGTAGTTCCTACTTTAGCAGGTGTTACTTCTGGTACAGCTGGAGTCGGATTTGCTGAAGGATCTGATGAACCAGGTATCGGAGTAGCATCTGCACCCGGAGTTGGTGTTACTGATGGATCATCCGGACCAGGCGCTAGTGTTGGTGTAGCTTCAGGAGTAGGTGTCGGTACTGCTTCAGGTTTTCCTACTACCTTGATAAAACCTGCACTCCATCCAGAATTGTAATTACTTATAAGACCAACATCGCCAAATGCTGAACATGAATCTGGTGTAGAAGCAAGAATAAATTCATTATCACTATCAGATTCTACCTCTACATATAAGCCATACTCTTTATTTGCCTCAAATACACCTGACACCTTATCAGTCTTCCAAACGTCTCCATCCTTTGTAATCCAATATGCACATCGAATGGATAGTCCTGATTCTGTAACTTGAACATCAGTCAAATCTTTTATATCTTCTCCAGCGACAGGTTTTCCATATTCACCAGTAATAGTGACATTTTTTATAAAATCGTAGGCCTTCGTACCAACCGGAAATTCATATCTAATAATTATCTCATCAGAAGTTTTATCTAATATATAAGCTGGATCTAATTCATTGCCATTTACATAAATCTTTATATCGTCGCTGATTTCATACCCACCATTCTTCTCCATAACAAGATAGTACGCATACTGATATTTTCCATTTACAATTTTTGAATCATAATAACCATAGCTATCCCATCCAGAGGATTCATCTGCTTTATACTCATAGCAGTTATTATAATACTGAGTTGATTTTTTTAACGCATCAAGAATTGTTTCATCACAATACGCCTTTAATTTCAGGTCTTCAATACACGTTGCAGGAGCTCCATTTACAGGTTCAGGAATAGTTAGCTCTACCTTACTGATTTCAGGAATCGCATCATAGGTATATGTCACATAATTATTAGATTCACCTATTCTTACTGTCCATCCATAATATTCAATATATTTGTAAATATAGATTCTATATGTACCATACAATGCATATTGGGATGAAAGAATCTCTCGTAGATTTGGGTATTCATTATCAGATTCTATATTTCTCCATGCAGAATATAATTGATTATCTTCATCATCACAGATACTTACATAATATTCAAACCATTCATAGTCGTTACTTTTGCCTATATCAAATGGTGCTATTATATTATCACCATCTATCTCGGCATCAAAATCCCCCCGGTTAAATATACCTCCTGTTTCTGGAGACGTAGCTTCATCACTATCGTCATACCCAACCTTTGAAGCAGTTATAACTACTTTATATTTTGCGTCCTTATAAAACATCCTTTCTTTGTAGTCATACTCAGTAGAACCGTCTGTTATGATAGTATCATATGTCGTTGCATGATTCCATAAACCGTCCTCATTCACATATAATTTTATATTATATCTTGCCCCTTCTATTGGAGCCCATTTAACAACAGTTCCATCCCATCTGATATTTGATGGAGCTTCAAGCTTTCCTAAGTCCTCACCCACAACCACAAAATTAATACCATTTTCTTTTGCAAATGTATATGCTGTAGAACCTTTAGCTCCCTTCATAGTAAGATTTGTGCAATACTGAATTGAACTACCTGATAGTTCACACTCTGGGTTTAATATAGTTAATGTTGCATCTTTTAAGTATCTGATTCCTGAGGAATCTATTATATTTACATTTTCAGAAATCGTAATATCCTTTAATGAATCAGCACCGTTGATAGCGCACCACTTTATTTCATTTACATTTTCAGGCACAGTATAAGAAGTATCCATTTTACCACTTGGATAACGATATAGGCTTAATGTATCATCACTATTTTTTGCATATAAAACTCCATCTATACTTTCATATATCTCATTTCCTTCTGAAACATTAATCTCCTGAATATTATCCCCTGAAATAATCCCCTGATTTCCTACGTATATCAATGATGCCGGAAGTGTTATGACTGGATCATCTGTAGGTGCAGCGCTGTAGTTACCAAGTTCTTTAACTCCTTCTGAAATAATAATATGCTTATACTCGCATGACAACGCATAATCTGATAAACTAAGGTCTTCTCCTTTAAGTGTTATAGTTCCAAGTTTTGCTCCGTCAAAACAATCTGACCATACTAGTACAACTCCGTTTGGAATAGTATAGTCTGCCCCATCAGTTTTAGATGCATATTTAATCATCTCTTTTTGATTTTTATTAAACAGACTTCCATCTATAGTAGTAAAATATTCATTCGAAGAATCTACTGTAAATTCTCCTATGCCAGAATCCTGAAATGCCCGTTTTGAAATACTTGTAACAGTGGATGGAATAGATATAGTATCTATATTTTCAGTATCATATAAAAAGTATTCATCTATATCTGTTATTCCTTCCTGTATAACTATATGCTCTACAATAGTCGCATAATAAAGAGGACTCCTGTTTTCGGGATAATAACCAAACCCTGTAAGTCTTCCTGTTTTGTGACCTTCACCATCATCTTCTGTAGGGATAAATGTCATGGTTTTTGTTACTTCATCATATGTAAAATCAACCGAATCATTTACAGTTCCAGTACTATTTATCTTTTTTTCAAAGCACGCATAATAATAATAGCTTTCATTATCGTCCGGCGTTGCTACAGTAAAATCCATATCTGTAGATATTATTTCTTCATCTTTTATCCAGCCTAAAAATACACTGTCATCATCTGGCTTTGCATGAATAGTAACCGATTTGCCTGATGAAAATCTTTGACTTTTGAATGCATTCCAATCTACACCATCAAAAGATACCTCACCATTACCTTTACCATCATTGTTCGACTTTTCAAGTACTATCGTACCAGGTTCATCAACATTAAATAATAAACCTGCAGTCAGATAATTAGCAGCGGAATAATCATAACCATCAACCAGCTTCCCATTAAAGTATACAGATGTTCCTTCGAAGGAATACTCAGCAGGATAGCTACTTGGATTAAAAGAAAGCTTTAACGAAAAATTATCCCCATATCTGTCAATTTCCTCATCAGCATATTTGGCTCCATTCGGAAAATCATCATACCATCCATAGCTATCCTCTTGAATTGATATAGTACTTGCAGCCTCATAAGGTTCCGTACTTGAAATAGTAAATGTAGGAGTTTTTACATAATCACCGTATTTAGGAAGTTTATAGTCTGATACACTTATATTTATTTTTTTTATAACTTTAGCGGAATTCCCAAAAGCATTTCCATTTGCATTGGCCCATGTCTTAGCTTGTGAGGTATCTGAAGCCAAAATCTTTACACCGCTATCAAATGCATTATCACCTATGCTGGTATAATCAGAATCAATAAATGCGTATCCCAGATTCTCACAGTCCATAAATGCGTTATCTTCTATATTCTGCACATTACCTGGAATTACGACAGTTCTAATAGGATTCCCGGCGAAAGCTCCTTCTCCTATAGTCTTTATATAATCTCCTATTCTGACAGAAACAACATTCTGGTCTTTAAATGCATTTTCACATATTCCTATGACATCATAATAATTATATTCCAGAACAGGATCAGGGCAAATGATGGGCATATCAACTTCTGCTGGTTCACCAGTTTTGTTAATCCACTTCTTAACCCATACATAATTTGGATTTTCATTATCAAAAACAAATGTAAAATCCCCATATTCAAATTCTTCTTCTGCTGCCTGAACATTAACTATATTATTGGGCGTGTTAATTATTCCATTTGTCGCAGCAAACGAAAAACCAATAATAACTAATAGCATGAGCGTCAATAGTAAAAATCTTCTTTTCTCTACTAATTTTGATTTATTCATAATTACTTTTCTCCCTCCTTTTGTTCATATGTGAGGAATTATCCACTTTCACTCTACATTCTCTCTCATTTAAATTCAACCACTACTATTCTACTTAACTTTTACTTTAATCTTAATAGAAACACCGTTTTGTGCATATGCATATACTTCGCATTCGCCCTTGCCAACCGCCTTGATAATACCCTTGCTGTTTACGGTTGCCACTATCGGATTTGAACTTTCATATGCTAC
>DOVG01000065.1 GCA_003520205.1 Lachnospiraceae bacterium | reverse complement strand
GACTTTTGACACTTATGTCATATTGGATAATAAAATGATGAATAAATAGGATATATTGTTGTTATAAAAATGCACACATAATAATATTTATTCGGATTTAGTTCTATGAAAAAGATAATTACATTTGAAAATGTAACAAAATCATATAACGGGAAATGTATCATTGATTCTGTTTCTCACGATTTTTATGAAGGGGAATCTATTGCATTTTCCGGTCACAATGGATGCGGAAAAAGTACGATGCTGAAGATAATTGCTGGGTTCACCAGGGTGAATCAGGGAAGAGTTAATTATCATAAAAAGGTACGTTTTTCGTATGTCCCCGAAAAGTTCCCCGGTTTAAATATATCAATGATAAAATATCTCAAGTCAGTAGCAGATATGGAAGGTGTTCCCATATCTGTTTTAAATAAGTTGATAGAGGAATTCTTCTTAGAGAATATGATAAATACCAAAATGAATAATATGTCTAAGGGGAGCCTTCAGAAGGTTGGGGTTATTCAAGCACTGATGGCTCCGCATGATATCATATTGCTGGATGAGCCTCTCTCTGGGCAGGATATGGATTCACAAGAGGTATTTGTTGATAAGATTATGGAATTAAAGAAGCGGGGGATTACTATTTTCATGTCTTGCCACGAAAAGAATCTGATGGATAAACTTTCAGATAAGGTATTTACGATAAAACAGGGAAAAATTGAAAAGATAGAAATAGATAGTAATCAGGATTTATTATTTAAATTATACGTAAAGAGAAATGAAAAACTGAGGCGCTGGCCTGAAATGCAGGTAGTGGGTAACAGATATACATTGTATGTTCACCGGGATGAAATAAAGGATACTATAATGGATTTATATGGTGATGAATGGGAGATTGTTGGGCTTGAAGAATATATTTAGTTTGTATAGATTGAGACTCAATTTGATGTTCAGGAATGCTGTTTTGGTAATTCCGATAGTTGCTACATTTGTATTTCTTGAAGCAATGTATAGTGTAATTCCCATTCAGGTAAGTGGAAGCTTTTTGATATCAGGCATATTCCTTTTTGTTGTTTGTATATATATTTCTCAAAGCATTCAGCAAAGAGAGAATGATATACAAGAAGAAGTGATGTTACTGCACAGTAAATCTCCAGAATGCTTTTATATCTCCAGGGAATTAGTTTCTCTGAGTATAGTGGCAGCTTTTACTATATTGTTAATATTTTGGCCAGTGATTAAATATGTATTAAATGACTCGACATTTTCAAGACCTCTGAAAATGTCAGATGTGATATATGGAGGAATTATTATAGTCGTAAATGGACTCTGTGGAGTAGCAGTGGGAGATTTTTTCCATCAGAGATTTATTTACAAAAGAAGAAGCAGACTTATTGCGGTTGTCTTTGTGTCGATAATCTCCATATGCAAACATTCATTGATTCAGAAATTTGTTTTCTTGAAATTTTTAAATTTCCTTTTACCACCGATTATGGACGGAGCTGATATGGTTGGAAATGCGGATATATTTGATGGAAAAGGCACGATGGTAATACTGATGCATAGTATAATTTATGTAGTTGTACTAACTATAATAAAAATACAAATACTTAACTATAGAAAGTTCTCGGATTAATTGTCGAAGAGGTTATTGCATTTGAACCAGCATTAGACTCCTTAAGCAGATTTGTTTTCGGGGAGATTTAGTCAACTTTCCATCATCCTTTCTCCACTAAGCAATAAGAAAATCTTGCAAATACTTCTTGTATAAGATATAATTTTCTGTTAGTAGACATAATACTGATGTTTATGGAAACTTTTTCAGGATATTTATATGATGATTAGAGATTTTAGAAAAATTACAAAGAGACATATCGCTGCATCAATGATTGCAGTTCTTATAGCGTCTTCTGTTCCTGTTATAAGTACAGGAAGTTATGTTCTTGCAGATGAAGTGACTGATGCTGAAGGCAAGATATCAGAGGCGGAGGAAAAGAAGGCTGAAGCTTCTGAGAAGAGGAAGGATGCTGAGTACAAACTGAATTCTCTCAAGCTTGAGAAGGAAGATGTGATGAATCTGATAGAAGAGCTTGATTCAGAGATAGCCGGTTATGAGGAGAAGATTCAGACTCTTGGAGATAAGAGAACTGAGCTTAGGGCATCTGCAGCTGTTATTGAGAATAATCTGGATTCGGCATATGTTCTTGAAACAAAACAGTATGATGATATGAAGGAACGTATCCAGTTTGCCTATGAAAATGGTGATGCGGACTACATAGATGCACTTCTTTCCATCAAGGATTACTCAGCTGTTATAAATCAGTCTGAATATGTTGATAAAGTATCTGTATATGATCAGAAACAGTTGAATAAGCTCCTGGAAATAGAAAAAGATATTAATGAGTATAAACATTCGGTTGCAGAGAGTCTTGCTGAGGTTGAGGAGCTGAAGTTAGAGGCTGAAGGCGAGCAGGAAGCTCTTGAGGTCATGCAGGAAGGAAAGCGTGCAACCATAAAAGAGTATAACCTGAAGATAGCAGATACAGAGTACAGCATAGAGCAGCTTGCAGCAATAGAGGCTGAACAGGATGCCCAGATAGCTGCTATAGAGGCGGAAGCGGCGGCAGCAAGAGCAGCGGCTGAGGCAGCAGCGGCGGCTGCAGCTGAAGCGGCTCAGACAGCATCAAGTACAGATGCGTCCCCGGCAGTTCCATCGTATTCGGGTGGTGCATTTGTATGGCCATGTCCATCATCTTATGTAATAACTTCTGGTTATGGAGGAAGAGAAGCGCCTACTGAAGGAGCTACTACCTTCCATAATGGTATAGACATAGGCTGTGATTACGGAGCATCTATTATTGCAGCAGCTGATGGAATAGTATCATATGTAGGTTATTTCGGTGGTGGTGGAAATACAGTCATTATCGATCATGGAGATGGATTATCTACACTATATATGCATCTGTCCTCATTTGCAGTAGGACAGGGTGAAAATGTGTCCGCAGGTGATACCATAGCTTATGCAGGAAGTACAGGAATATCAACAGGACCTCATTTACATTTTGCAGTAAGAGTATCCGGTTCATATGTTGACCCGGGTGGATATTTATAAATGACATAAGTGTCAAAAATTAAGATTATATAGTGAAATAAGTAAAGATGTCGGAAATTTTACCGGCATCTTTTTATTCTTGACAAAATAACAGTGTTATGTGATAATCAGACTGCTCGTACATAACAGTGTTATCTGACCAAAAGCCGGTTTTTCTCGCTTATTTAATATGACAGAATCCGGATTTTGTCAAAAAAACGTGCATGTTTTGAAGTTTGTCTAATTACATTTTAGATTTATGTGGTTATCTTTATGATTGAAATAATAATAGATGTTACATAGAAAAAGGAGGGAAAAAATGGATAGATTTGGAAAGCTGGTTGTAAAGCTAAGGATTCCGATTCTTATAATTTCGGTCCTTCTGATGATTCCATCAATTATAGGATATCTAAATACAAGAACCAATTATGATATTCTGACTTACCTGCCTAAGGATATAGAAACAATGAAAGGGCAGAATATACTGGCTGAGGATTTCGGGACAGGAGCTTTTTCTATGGTTGTAGTTGAGGGTATGGAAGATAAAGACATCCGTAAACTTGCAGATAAGATAGAAAAAGTTGACCATGTAAAGAGAGTACTGTGGAAAGGTGCATTTATGGACGAAACAGTACCTCAGGAGCTTCTGCCTGATGAACTGAGGGATTCTCTTATAAGAGGTGACTCAGAACTGATGATAGTATTCTTTGATACTACACTATCGGCAGATGAAACATTGAAAGGAATAGAGAGTATTAGAGCTATTGCAGACAGACAGGTATTTTTAAGTGGTATGTCAGCTATTGTAGTAGATACTAAGAATCTTAGTGATAAGGAAGTTCCAGTGTATGTAGGCATCGCAGTAATACTTTCACTTATAGTTCTGATGCTTACTATGGATTCATTTCTCATTCCGGTAATGTTCTTGTTAAGTATAGGAATGGCGATTATCTATAATATGGGTTCAAATGTCATGAGAGGAGAGATATCTTACGTAACAAAAGCTCTCGCAG
This sequence comes from Lachnospiraceae bacterium, assembly GCA_003520205.1. Lineage (GTDB taxonomy): Bacteria > Bacillota > Clostridia > Lachnospirales > Lachnospiraceae > Eubacterium_Q. Next base: position 2,559 of record DOVG01000065.1, on the reverse strand, counting down.
CTGTGCTTCAGCTGGCCGTGACCATGGATTATTCTATCTTCCTATGGCATAGTTACAAGGATGAAAGAGCAAATTATCCGGAAGATAACTTGAGTGCGATGGCAAATGCGATAAACAGTACGCTTATTTCTGTTTTAGGAAGTTCTATTACGACTATAGCCGGATTCGTTGCCCTTATGTTTATGAGTTTTACTCTTGGACTTGATATGGGAATAGTTATGGCAAAGGGAGTTTTCATAGGAGTTATCTGTTGTGTAACAGTTCTTCCATCTATGATACTTGTATTTGATAAGGCAATATCTAAAACATCACATAAACCGTTGATTCCGGATTTTTCGAGAATAAGTTCATTTGTTGTAAAGAGATTTTATATAGCAATCATTCTCTTTGCAGTCCTTATAATACCTGCATACTATGGTCAGAGCCATAATAAAGTTTATTACAACCTTGATTCATCACTTCCTGAAGAACTGGATAGTATACAGGCTAATAAGAAGCTGGAAGAGACCTTTGAGATGAATTCGACACATATGATTCTTCTTGATTCTGACCTTGAAGATGTTAAGGTCAGAGAAATGACGGATGAGATAGAAAAAGTTAAAGGAGTAAAGGCAACGCTGGGACTTAGTTCTCTTGTGGGAGCAGGACTTCCAAAGGAAATGATTCCTCAGCACATAAAGGATCTGGTAGATGATGGGGAATATCAGGTTATATTTATTCTGTCAGAATACAGAGTTGCTTCAGATGAAGTAAATGAACAGTGTGACAGAATAAATGAAATAATTGATAAATATGATAAAAAGGGAATGCTTATAGGTGAAGCGCCTTGTACACAGGATCTTATTAAAATAACAGATAGAGATTTCAAAATAGTTAATAGCGTATCTATACTCCTGGTTGCAGTTATAATAGCGGTTGTTTTCAAATCAATATCACTTCCGGTGCTTCTGGTAGCAGTTATAGAGTTTGCTATTTTTATAAATATGGGTATTCCTCACTATACAGGAACTGTTCTTCCATTTATTGCTTCAATAGTAATTGGAACTATACAGCTGGGGTCGACAGTGGACTATGCGATACTTATGACGAACAAATATAAAACAGCCAGGATATCGGGACTTGGTAAAGCAGATGCAGTTACATCAGCTTTGGAAGGATCGATTACTTCAATCTTTGTAAGTGCATTGTCATTTTTTGCGGCCACAATAGGCGTGGGACTATATTCAAGGATAGATATGATAAGCGCTTTATGTATTCTTATGGCAAGAGGGGCAATTATAAGTATGTTTGTTGTTGTGCTTCTGCTGCCTGCAGTGCTGAGGGTATTTGATGGACTTATTACAAGAACTTCATCAGGATTCTCAGAGGTTAGAGTTTCCAGAAAAAAAGAGAGACTATGTTAGTAGAATGCTTAGCGAAAAGAGGAGGAATTAGTGATGAGAAAGAAAATATATAAGAAATATATAGCGGTTGCTGTAGCTGTTATGACTGCCTGCAGTATGTCAGCTTCTCCTGCACACACTTCATATACTGCAAATATAAGTAATGTATATGCAGCTGATGAAAATGAAGATAAAGATGAGGATAAAGATAAAGAGGAAGAAACTGGTAAGGAAGAAACGGTTTATGTTATTTCTGATTCAGATGGTGATGTAGAAAAAACTATCGTTGAGGAATGGCTTAAGAATCCTGATGGTAAGGATGTACTAAGTGATACAAGCAGTCTTCAGGATATACAGAATGTAAAAGGTGAAGAAAGTTTTACACAAAATGGCAGGAAGATAAACTGGAAAGCTGACGGTAAAGATATTTACTATCAGGGGACAACAGATGAAGATCTTCCGGTTGGAGTAGATGTAAAGTATTATCTTGATGATAATAAGATAAGAGCGAAGGAGCTTGCTAATAAATCAGGGCATGTAAAGATAAGATACGAGTATGAGAACAAGAAAAAGGATGGAGATGTACAGCCATCTATGCTTATGCTTACGGCTATGATACTTGATCAGGAGAAGTTCAGTAATATCAGGACAACAAATGCAAAGGTAATATCTGATGGAAACAGATATATAATTATAGGTTATGGTATTCCGGGACTTGCAAAAAGTCTGGGAATCAGCAAGAAAGATATGGAGATTCCGGACTTCTTCGAGATAGAAGCTGATACTACGGATTTTGAAGTGGGTATGAGTATCACTGAAGCAGCGCCGGAAGTTCTGGACAAGGATCTGGGGATAGATGATCTGGAAGAAAAATTAAATGGTATTGCCGAAGAATATCAGGATGGAATGAATTCTCTGGAGGATGGAATAAACAAGTATACTGAAGGCGTAGATCAGGTGGCTGATGGGGTGAATACCCTTAAGGATGGTTCAGCTAAGCTTTCATCAGGTGCAGGAGAGCTTGCTAAGGGAACTAACAGTGCTTCATCGGGTGCAGGTGATCTGAAGAAAGGTATAAAATCTGCATATGATGGCTCCCAAAAGCTTTCATCAGGCGCAGGTGATCTGGTTAAGGGAGCTGGAGAACTAAACACAGGTATGAAGGATATGTCCAGTG
>DOVG01000247.1 GCA_003520205.1 Lachnospiraceae bacterium | reverse complement strand
TTCCAGATAAAGATGATCTACTTGGGTATCGCACTGCTCTTTATACTGATGTTTCTGATTGCAGGTCCCTTTATACCGACATGGAACTGGAGAATGATCTGGCTTGGAGTTAGCCTTGCTACAGGAGTGCATTTCCTGATTTTCTACTTTATGCATGGACGTTCGATGGTTGTACTCGGAGCGTGCTGCATAGCGGTAGCTGTAAGCGGATATGCAGTGTCATCGGTTCCAACAGCAATCTTCCTTATGGCAGATGGCCTGATCAAGCTTGGCTTCGGAATCCGGATGCTCTTCTTCTCAAAGCCGACACGCGCGAAGGGATGATGGAATTCATAAGCCAGCTTTTCATGCATAAGGTCAGCATCGAGTTTTCCTGTCATTCCTGACATAATCATCACTGAACTCTACCTTATGCCCCACCGGTCACTTACTGATACCGTTATTATCAATCTCCCAGCCCTTACAGCAGCTATGTTTACATTTATCCGCCATAATAGTTTTGTAAAGAAATGCTCCTGCATACATTTAGATATTTTTATTGAGATATTTATATTTTTATAATACAATTTCTAATACATATTGTTTTCTAATTCAGTCACATTTTTAAACATATGTATGAAGGTTATAAAAAGCGGGGGTTACGATATGATTAAAACTAAAAACAGCAGGATAGCATGTTTTCTGCTCTCATCTCTTTTCTGTCTTAGTATTACAGGATGCGGCAATCAGCCAATTAAGGTTGAAGACTATGGGTATAATACGGAATCAAAAGCTGACTCAGAAAATGAAAATGATAGCGTTTATTCTACTAGTAAAAGTCTCAGCAGTATGCTAGGAGGTACTGATCTTAGTTATAACAATACTTTTAATCTGGGAGATAAGCAGATTTCTATTGATGTGGACTACAATTTGAATGAAACAGAAAGCCTTTCTGAGTATATGCTCGAGGCAGTTCATGAGGATCAGTTTAACGAACAGAATATAGTTAACAATTTCTTTGGTGACACTGCAATTCCATTTAATAAAGACGATACTCTCAACGTGGAAAATGGTGATTCTATTTATGCGATAATGGCATCTCAAATGATTACCTTCAATAATACTAACTCTGGAAATGATGTTGCCTCATGGGGAAGTAGCGGTAGCGCGTGGATGGATGAAGGAACATATTATATACATACCTACAATGGTACATACCGTAACACAGATTATCAATTGCTAATATCATACAGTCATAGCACTAATGAACTTAATGTAGTTCTATTCCCCAAAAATGTAGGAGATCTGGTAGGTGATCAATCGTATGAATACATGGATTTCTCTGATCACACCGGAAGATACTACAGCTACTACAAAAACCAAATGAAATCCTATCCTATAAATGAAGTAATGTCTGATCGTCCAAACAAATGTACCCTGTCCGATGATCAGGTCATCGATACAGCTTCTAGCATAATAAAAGAAAAAATAGGTATAGATTATCCAAAAGAGGCCTTATCTATGCACAGAAATTTAACTGGTCTGGTAAATGATTATAGTGGTGAACCTCAAAAATGTGAAATTCTTTACTTTCCTGAAAGCGCCCTTTCATCTGAGAACTTTGAAGGTGCAATACGTAATGGCTATGCATTGTCAGTACTTGGAAGTCTGGACAAACTTAATGTTTTGACCAACACCACCAACACATCTAATTCGGTATCAATGTATAATAATGGTCTTGTGTGTATAGACGATCAGGGAATCGTAGCTCTTTATATATCCGCCAAATATAGCTTCAAAGAAAAGACTGTCGAAAACGTAAAGGTCCTAAGCTTAAATGATGCTCTGGATTCATTTGTAAAAGAAGCTCCCAACAAACTTGACCTTTCAAAAGAAAAAAGAGTTGATAACAATGTCAAGTTTAACTATATTCAACTCGTCTATTACCCTATACCTAAAGATGAAAGTTCAAATGAATACAGGCTTGTTCCTGCATGGTCTCTGGACACACTGAATTCCAGCAAGGAACCAATAGCCAGAGTTCTGATAAATGCTGAGGATGGAAGCTATATAACCACCCTGTTTAAACCTGTAGATGAACAATAATTCATTTCTTCAAAATACAACAAGAGCCTCATCCCTATGGTTGAAGCTCTTGTTGTACTTGTAGTTTTCTGTTACATAAGTGTCTGTTCGTTTATAATCAGATGGAATTCAAGATTTAGAAATCCTGCAGCTTTTTGACACAGTAACATACGTTCCATGAATATTTCAAAATATTCACCAATTTCTCCATATCTCGTATCGATTTCCAGCTTAAGCTTTATTGCTGTATGATCCTGATTAATCCTCAGCTTAGACGATTTAACTTTAATATATCGCTCATAGTATGGTTTCTTTAGTCTCCTCCTCTAACATCGAATCTGCTACCATTTCATCAGAAGCACTCCATCGTGCTCCATCAAAATCCTGTTTATTTGTACTGTATGATATAATATGACGTGGGTGTCAAAAGTACCTTTTAATACCACAGGTAGTAGCGGATTCTTTTTATCTTCTGTTTTCATCTGAGAATTCCTGCATAAGACCGAAGCCTCGGTTCCGATAAACGCCCAGAAGGAAAGCATGATAATATTCTCAAAGAATACGAGTATTCCTGCCTTCTCATAATCAAGAAAAGCAAATGGAACACTGAAGAAAAGATAATCCGGCATTCCATTCCTTATGAATAAAAATAATCCAATGCCTGCCACAACACATAATGCCGCAGATATCACCGTCTTCAGTTTATCTGTAAGGTGTAACCTTGCAAACATTACATGAATATGCATTCCAATATGCAATCCCATAAGCACAAATGCCCAGTGTGACATAGATAAATGCATCCTTCTGGCGAAAGAAACTTTGGTCATTCCATACAGAAAAGGCACTGCATGACCGCTCATAGACATTCCACAGAACGCAGTAAGCGCAAAGGATAAAAGAAGGGCTATGTTCACAATAGTCGTTGCTATTCTATATGGATTGTATTTTCCCTTGAATAACGCACCATACCATTTCCGGTTAAGAATCTAATGGATGATAACAAGAACCGTCATACCTATACCTATCCACTCATGTAATGCTTCACCTGTTACCTGATAAGCCATCAGGCATAATAAGAGGACGGTCATACAGACATCCACTATCCTTTTTATCATGGTATTATTTTTTCCCTGCATATATCTGTCCTCGCCTTTCTTTACTGTACCAAATCAGTTCATCACCTTTTCCCAAAAGCGAATCACATTAAGTTCCAGACTGTCAGCCACTTTTTCAAGTGACGACACTTCCTCTTCTGTAAGCGTGATATTTGCTGCCTTTACTGCATCAAGTACCTGATCTTCCTTGGTCACACCAATGATAGGAAGAGTCCCTTTTGCGATTGACCATAAGCCACCTTAAAGGATATCAGAAGTTCAGGTCTGCTGTTAGCCTCCGCAAGCTGCTCTTTTGAAAGCTTTTTGTTCTCCATTTATTTTATTCTGACTTCGTGTCAATATGAATTATATACATATTCTGACACGGCGTCAAGTAAAAACAAAAAAAGGTAGCTACGCACAAAACGCAGCTACCCATCCCATATAACAAATTATATCCATTGCTTGGCATTTATGCCATCAGTAAATGAAGCGAATAGAACATATAGAATAGTTAAAAGTAAAAACAAAACCGTTACCTATAAACTGATACATTCTTTGTAATACTTGCAATGCATTGTTAGTTATTCATTTTATCCAGTGCATTATTCATTCTGGCAGCCAGATTCTTGTTATACTTCATGAAGCATATCCAGATTACAACTCCTACAATTATCACACCTACTATAGTTATAAGACTTGCAACGAATCCTGCACTGGTAGGAATCCATCCCACAGTCGATGCCACTAAAAAGTAGACAGTAAAACCTATACCCAAATGAATTATAGAAGCAAGAAACATAGGTATTCTTTCTACAGAATACAGAAATGTCGGCACACCAAATCCAAGTCCTGTAATCACACAGGCAAGAACCATCTTACTAAACTGATAGTTTTCCATCTTAAAGACACCATTTCCTATCTGATCGAATACTACACCAACTATCACAAATATGCACATGCTCATCATAATACTGATAAGTGCTGATTTTATAACATCTTTTATAATCTTCATATTATCAACCCCAATCCAATTACCTAACAATAATTGAATCTTTCCTTTCTTCAAAAATTATTTTCCAAAAATTAAATTCCCAGACAAAATCTTTTATCATATTTATATCCCAAGATATTTTTTGAGCATAGGTACGTACTTGCGGGAGATATACTCCTTCTCGCCGTCCTTCAAGTTCAGTACCATTACTCCATTAAAATATGGTTCCACACTCTTTAGATACTTTAAATTTATGCTGGCAGATTTTGAAACCTGCATAAAGTCTTTTCCAAGCATCTCAAGAAGCTCATACATTCTTTTTCCAACTCTGTAGGTAACACCTTCAGAAACAACATAGACCTTCTCATTATCTACTCGAATAACGCTTATGGTATCTGCCTCGAGAACTATCATCTTATCTTCTGAATTACCGATGACCTTTCCGCCGGAAGTATATTCAGAAATGTCCTTAGCAAGAGATACTATTTCATCTGTCATTTCTTTAGTATGTACGACAACAAAAGTTTCCTCTATTTCAGGCGAAATGCTTATATCAACCTTCAACTTTCTTCCTCCAGACTATACTGATAATATAGAATACAATAGCCATTAATACCGGCAGAATACAAGCTGAGTCATCACGATAGCTGCTACAATAAAACCTATCATTCCAAGTACAGCCGGTATCAGCTTACTTTTCTTACTAAAATTTGTAATAACAATTATATAGAATAAACTGGCAAACATCCACAACAAAATCACTGTTGCACTATAAGGTATACATGCAGAGAATACTCAGCATTATCATTGTTATCTTATCTTTTTTCCGCTTAATCTCATTCATGGTTATTACTCCAATTTTTTTAATCTACAATAAGTATTCTCAGTTACAACAAAAAACCTTGACATCATACTCATATCCTCCTTCTTAATATGTTTTAAGCAATTTCCCTGCTGTGATGTAACTATAACAAGAACGAAAATATTTGTAATATGTATCAAGGTAAGTGGTTAAATTATTAAGTTAAGATGCAAAAATCATACATAATCTTTAAATCAAAAGAATCAGATAGTTCATGTATGGCTAAGCTTTAACTGCCCAGCGCATTTTTGTTGATTTGCTTCTTGGGTTCAGGCGACATTCTTCTACGGATGGTCTTATGACTTCAGTGGAAATGGCACTAAAGACACCTGCTTTTGCCATCTCTTTGAAGGCTTTCTTCACGAGGCGGTCTTCACCTGAGTGGAAAGTAAGTATTGCTACTCTTCCGCCTGATTTTAGCACATTTGGGAGCTTCTCGAGAAAGGAATATAAGACTTCGAACTCGCTATTTACATCTATCCTAAGTGCCTGAAATACGCGGGCACAGCTTTTCTTCACGGTCTGTTCTTTCTCGTCCTTCGGAAGTTTCCACAGCGCATCTTCTATCGCCTGTCTTAATTCAGTGGTAGTATTCATTGGCTTACCTTTTCTCATAAGACTAAAGACTTTGTCGGCGATTTCTTCCGCATACGGCTCGTCTGAATTCTCTATGAGCATTCCAAC
>DOVG01000192.1:4046-13743 GCA_003520205.1 Lachnospiraceae bacterium | reverse complement strand
TGACACGCTGAAACACGAGGAAATAGCAGTTTTCGTAGAAAACTAGCGGTTTCTGAGTGTTTCTAGGATTGCGAGAATTTCGTAAGAAATGGAGCAATCAGTATGTCATATGGTGTTAAAAGGTACTTTTGACACCTAAGTCATAAAATAAAAATATATAGAAAAATACTTAAACAAAAAAATGTGATAATTTTTGGTAAATTTGCACTTATTATTGAATCATTGTTGTATAAATGATACAATACTTGATACATAGTGAGGTTTAGGAAATTGGGGAATTCCTAAAACAGCGAAGGTATGGGCAAAGTAGATATTTAGGGGAAGTAATAAAGATATTTACTGTGTAGGAGGGTGTAATAGTATGGTAAAAAATATCACAGGAATAGTGGCTGTAATTTCTGGTATATTTATGCTTTATAGAGTCGCAGTATGTGCGTCTTCTAAAAGTGGATTTAAGGTATCAGACATTGTTTTGATAGCGATATGTGCAGTTATTCTTATTGCAGCTATTATTGTCAGAATAAAGTTTGGTAAAGACCATAACTGACAGATGATTTAAGGAGATAATATGAAACATATAACATTTTCACCTAAAGGAGTATGTTCTGTAAAGATCGACTTTGATCTTGATGAAGATAATAAACTCCATAATGTAAGCTTCGTAGGTGGCTGTAATGGAAATCTTAAAGCTATTGGAAAGCTTGTAGAAGGACAGAGTGCAACTTATGTAGCAGACATATTACGTGGTAATAAATGTGGTATGAGAGGAACGTCCTGCGCAGATCAGTTTGCGAAAGCGATAGATGAAGCTGTTTAATGTCTGGGATTATACTTGAATTTAATAGGAGTTCATGAATGGGACATAGTGATTTTAAATATGAAGAACTCGATACAACTCGGGAAAGCCGTACAGGCTTTCCCGAAGTTGTATTTTGCGAAGGAAAAAAGGATGAGTATCTGGTTGGAATATATAAGAAGCTTCTTGAAAAGGATGGCAAAGTGTTTGGAACCAGAGCAAGCATCAGTCAGTATGAAGTAGTAAAAAAGTCTATTCCTGAAGCAGAGTATGATGAAGTATCCAGAATACTAAAAGTAGTATCAGCGGATAATCATAAAAAGAAAGATGATGGTACATTTATCGCAGTATGTACCGGAGGAACAGCAGATATTCCGGTTGCCGAAGAAGCAGCACAGACAGCTGAATATTTTGGCGCGAGAGTAGAGAGAATCTATGACGTAGGAGTAAGTGGCATACACAGAGTTCTTTCTAAACAGAGTATTCTGCAGGACGCCTGCTGTGTTATAGCAGTTGCCGGAATGGAAGGAGCGCTTGCGAGTGTGATAGGAGGACTGGTTAGAAATCCTGTAATTGCGGTTCCCACATCTATCGGATATGGAGCTTCATTTGGAGGTATGTCAGCACTTCTTACCATGATTAATTCCTGTGCGAATGGTATTACAGTGGTAAATATAGATAATGGTTATGGAGCCGGGTATGTAGCAACACAGATTTATCGATTGGCATCAGGAAACGAGTCGGCATAAAAGTCAAATAAATCGCAGAAATTCGATATTTCAATGGTATAAAGATGAAAAAAATGTCGAAAAAAATAGCATATTTTGTACCATTTTCCCAATTTTATATAATCTGTGAAAAAAAAGTTGCAAAATCACAATCTTTGATATATACTAACTTGGTACTTTGAAAGGTACGCCGTATATGTTACGGGCCGCTAGCTCATTTGGTAGAGCACCTGACTCTTAATCAGGGTGTGCGGGGTTCGAGCCCCCGGCGGCCCACTCCAGGAGGGCTGAGGACTTTGTGTAGGCAAGGTTTTTGGCCTTTTCTTATGTGGAAAAATCTGTGATAGTATTAATACGAGAGGGGGAAGGAAATGCAAAAACAGATAGGTTACAAGAGAACGGACTATATCAGCTGGGATCAGTATTTTATGGGGATAGCTCAGCTGTCAGCTTATCGAAGCAAAGATCCGAACACACAGGTGGGGGCCTGTATAGTGGGTGAGGATAACAGAATTCTGTCTGTGGGATATAATGGCATGCCGGAAGGGTGCGATGATGATGATATGCCATGGGCAAGAGATGGTGCAGCTCTTGATACAAAGTATATCTTTGTATGTCATGCTGAATTAAACGCAATACTTAATTATCGTGGAACTGGTTCCATGAAAGGGGCAAGAGTATATGTTACGCTTTTCCCATGTAATGAATGTGCAAAGGCTATTATTCAGAGTGGAATCAAAGAGGTGGTTTATATATCTGATAAGTATGCATCAACGGACAGCACTATTGCATCAAAGAAAATGTTTGATATGACCGGAGTTAAGTATAGACAGTATGAGCCGGCAGAAAGAGATATAACTCTTTCTATCTAAAGCTCTTAATCAAATGTACTATAAATTATCAGCGATTGGTATGCAGATATGAATGAAGATAAAGATAAAACTAAAAAGTCTGAAGTATCTGATTCTCCATCAGGGCAGGTATATGAGTCTTTCAGTCGGGAAGATACATATAACTTCGCGAAGAAGCTTGGTGAAAATGCCCGTCCTGGTCAGGTGTTTTGTCTGAGTGGAGACCTGGGAGTTGGTAAAACAGTTTTTGCTCAGGGATTTGGCGCAGGGATAGGCGTGACGGAGCCTATGTCCAGTCCTACATTTACTATCCTTCAGGAATATACGGAAGGGAGATTACCGCTCTATCACTACGATGTATATAGAATTGGAGACGCAGATGAGCTTGAAGAAACCGGTTTCTATGAATATGTTGGAGGAGACGGTGTTGCCCTTATAGAGTGGGCAGAGCTTGTACGGGATGAGATTCCGGAAACGGCACTTTGGATAAAGATAGAGAAAGATGTCGAAAAGGGATTTGATTACAGAAGAATAACAATGTGAATATAGATAAAAGCAAAAAATGACACTTGATTTTTATTCAGGTGTCATTTTTACTTTCATCATGACAAAAATTTTTTTTGCACAAACTTGGATTTATGGTAAAATTCCTTATGATACCAAAGAAAAAAAGGAAATTATATAAATGAAGATACTTGGAATAGACAGTTCCGGCATGGTTGCATCTGTTGCCATCGTGCAGGATGATGTGTTAATAGCTGAATATACAATGAATCATAAGAAGACTCATTCTGAGACTTTACTTCCTATGATAGATGAGATAATCAGAACTTCAGAGACAAAGCTTGAAGAACTGGATGCAATAGCTATAGCTGCAGGCCCGGGTTCTTTTACCGGACTTCGTATAGGAGCGGCAACAGCTAAAGGGCTTGCGCTGTCAATAGGTAAACCAATCATTCCGGTTAATACCTGTGAAGGACTTGCCTATAATATGTGGGGAACAGAAGGACTTGTATGCCCTGTTATTGATGCAAGACGTAGTCAGGTATATACAGGATTATATCAGGTACTGGGCGGTATCGAGGTCGTAATGGATCAATGTCCTATGGATATACATGAGTTGATTGAACATGTAAATTTGCTTGGTGAGACTTACCGACAGATAACATTTCTTGGTGACGCAGTTCCTGTATATGAGGATATTATATGGAAAGAAACGGATATTTCGTGTAAGATTGCTCCGGCATCAATGAATAGGCAGCGTGCGGCAAGTGTTGCAGCACTAGGCGAACTACTATATAAAGAAAAGAAAATGATAGATGCTGATGATTTTGCTCCTGAATATCTGAGAAAGTCTCAGGCAGAGAGAGTACGTTCAGAAAAAATGTCATAGAGGGTAGAAGTAAATGTCTGATAGAGCAAAAATCTTTAAAGAAATAGCACTCCTGGAGGAAAAAAACTTTTCAGATGCCTGGAGTGAAGAAGTTCTTGCAGACACATTTGAATATGATTATAATCATCTGCTGGTAGAGAAACGAGATGGCAAGGTAGCAGGTTATCTCATATACTCTGAGGTTCAGGGCGAGGCAGAGCTGCTCAGGATTGCCGTAGACAAGAGCGTGAGAAGACAGGGAATTGCAACAGGTCTGATGGAGCAGTTTCTTGAAGAGCTGACGGATTTTGAAGCAGAGAGGGTAACTCTGGAGGTGCGTGCCCATAATATAGCCGCAGTAAAGCTTTATAAGAAATATGGATTCAGAGATATATTTGTAAGAGAGAATTATTATCATAATCCTGAAGATGATGCACTGATATTTCAGTTGGAATTGAATGTCATTCCAAAATAGAAGTTATGTGCCGGAGGCACATGTTTCTAGCCGGCGAGCGGAGCGAAAGCAGTGAAGGAGTTTTCTTAGTTTGGAGGAAAAAATGATAGATGTATGTTTGCTTGGGACGGGAGGTATGATGCCTCTTCCGTACAGAGCCCTTACTTCTTTAATGCTTCGATATAATGGAAGCAGTCTTCTGGTTGATTCAGGTGAAGCAACGCAGATACAGGTAAGACGTAGAGGCTGGAGTTTTAATCCGATAGATGTAATACTTATAACACATTTCCATGCAGATCACATAAGCGGGCTGCCTGGAATGCTTCTTGCTATGGGGAATTCAGACAGGACAGAGCCTGTTACGATAGTAGGACCGAAGGGGGTGGAGCATGTAGTCAGATCGCTTCTGGTTATAGCTCCGAGACTTCCTTTTGAACTTAGATTCATAGAGCTTGATATAGAGAAAGACGAAGAAATACTTGAGCTTATAGGACTTAGGGTAAAAGCCTTCAAGGTTAATCATAATATGCTTTGTTATGGATACAGCTTTGAACTTGACAGGGCTGGTAAGTTCGATGCGGAAGCAGCGAAGAAGCTGGGACTTCCGGTACAGTACTGGAGTCATTTGCAAAATGGCGAGACTGTAGAATTTGAAGGAAAGACTTATACAAGTGATATGGTAATGGGAGAGCCGCGAAAAGGACTTAAAATAACCTATACAACCGATACAAGACCAACTGAAAAAATAGTTGAAGAAGCTGCAGGAGCGGATATATTTATTTGTGAAGGAATGTATGGTGAAAATGATGAAGAGTCCATAACTAAAGCCAGAGAGAAGAAGCATATGACGATGTATGAAGCGGCAGAGATAGCAAGAAAAGCCCAGCCGAAGGAAATGTGGCTGACACATTATTCTCCATCCATGATAAAGCCGCAGCAATATGAAGATGCTGTAAAGAAGATATTTGAAAGGTCAGTTATAAGTAAAGACAGAAGAACCGCAGAGCTGAAATTTGAGGACTAGTCGATTATGAGTGAAGAACAAACTACAAATAAAAAAACAATAATTCTTGGAATAGAAACCTCCTGTGATGAAACAGCTGCAGCCGTGGTTGCTGATGGAAGAGAGGTTATATCAAATGTAATATATACCCAGATACCTACACATACGCTTTATGGTGGTGTAGTGCCGGAGATTGCATCCAGGGAGCATGTTCTGAAAATCAATCAGGTAATAAAGAAGGCTCTGACAGATGCATCACTTACATGGGATGATATAGATGCTATAGCCGTAACTTATGGACCGGGGCTTGTGGGGCCGCTCCTTATCGGAGTGAGTACGGCGAAGGCGATAGCATACGCAAAGAATATCCCTCTTGTAGGAGTAAATCATATAGAGGGACATATATGTGCAAACTATTTATATGAAAGAATGGACTCATCAGATGAAAAGTTTTCTGATATAAATGCATCTCAGGAAGACATGGATAGACTGGTTCCTCCTTATATGTGTCTGGTGGCATCAGGAGGACATTCACATATAGTCAGAGTAGATGATTTTGATAAATATACCATAATAGGAAGAACCCACGATGATGCGGCGGGCGAAGCCTTTGATAAGGTAGCTCGTGCGATAGGTCTTGGTTATCCGGGCGGACCGAAGGTTGATAAGCTTGCCCGGCAGGGAAATCCGACAGCGATAACATTTCCCAGAGCCAGCGTAGGTGACTCGCCCTATGATTTTTCTTTCAGTGGTATAAAGTCGTCAGTATTAAATTATCTGAATGGTGCTGAGATGAAGGGGGAAGAGGTAAACAAGGCTGATGTGGCTGCATCCTTCCAGCAGGCAGTTATCGATGTATTATGTGATCACACTATTAAGGCGGCAGTTGATCATGGAATGAAATCTGTTGCTTTGGCCGGTGGAGTGGCAGCGAATTCGCTTCTCAGGGAGACTATGAGAGAAAGAGCCAAGGCTAAAGGCTTGACATTTAGATGCCCGAAGCTGATATATTGTACCGATAATGGAGCTATGATAGCATCAGCCGGATTCTATGAATATATGGCTGGACGACGCGCTGATCTGTATCTAAATGCCGTACCAAATCTGAAGATCGGAGAAAGATAAAATGGTAAGTGCCATAATACTTGCGGCTGGTTCAGGAAGTCGAATGAAGTCTGATAAAGCCAAACAGTTTATAGAGATAAATGGGAAGCCACTTATGTATTACAGCATTAAGGTGTTTGACGCGAGTGTTGTAGATGAGATAATACTTGTCACAAGAGGACAGGATATTGACTATGTCCGTAGTGAAATAGTTGATAAATATGGCTTTAATAAAGTTCGAAAGGTTATCGCTGGTGGTAAAGAACGTTTTGAATCTGTAAGCAAGGGTCTTAAGGTATGTGACAGGCGAAATAAGATAATTATGATTCACGATGCAGCGAGACCTTGTGTAACTAACAGAATGATACTTGATTCTATATCAGGTGCCAGACGATATAAAGCATGTACAGTAGCTATGCCTGTTAAGGATACAATTAAAATAGTAAATGAGGACGGATTCGGTACAGAGACACCTGACAGAAATACCCTTTATCAGATACAGACGCCACAGACATTTGAGAGAAGTCTTCTTGAGGAAGCATATAGCAGACTTCGTATAAGTGGTGACAGGGATATAACAGATGACACTATGATATTAGAGCGTTATATGGATGTAAGGTCCAGGATGATAGAGGGCAGCTATGAAAATATAAAGGTTACTACACCTGAAGATATAAAGGTGGCTGAATTATATCTGTCATAGATTTGTAAAAAATAAGTAGCAAAATGTAAATTATAGTTGACACATGAATTCAACTGTAGTATTTTTTTAGTGTAATAATTGCACTTATTGAACAGCTATAAAAAATCGGGATAATTGGAGATTACATTAGAAATGAGTAAGAAAAAAACAAAAAGAAACAAAGTACTGGCTGGAATACTACTTTTGTCATTTATTCTATCAGTACCTGGATGTGGAAGTAGTGATGACTACAAGTATGGAAAAGGTCTTCATCAGATAGACATGATGGAGAAGACAGATAATACTACAAGTGATGCTGATTATGGAAATAATGATTCAACTGATAGCAGTGCCCCGGCAGATGATCAGGAAGGTGTAAGTCAGGGTGAAACAACTCAAGAGAGTTCCGGGTATGCCGATACAGAAAATCAGGAATTTGAAAAGTATCTTGATGATCTGTTTAAGAAGGCAGTAACAGAAGATACCCTTAGCTACAACTATCAGGTAAAGGATGGAAGCAAATATGGAATAGAACCTCCGAAGGCAACTCTCGGAGATGCTAAAATGGATAAAGAGACTCTTGAGAATCAGAAGAAAGAGATGCAGGAGGCTTACGATAAGCTCATAAGCTTTGAGTCAGCAGAGCTTACAGAGGATGAAAGATTCATCTATGATACTTTGAAGACAGACAGCGAGATAGAGCTGAAACTTTTTGATAACATTTATCTATATGAGCCTTTTTCTCCTATGAGAGGATTTCAGGCAAATATAGCTACGAATCTGACAGACTATCGTTTCGATGATAAGTCAGATGTTGAAGATTACGTAACACTGATAGGTCAGATTAGAGCTTATGTGGATGAAGCTCTTAAGTTTGAATATGAAAAGTCAGAAGCTGGATTCTTTATGTCTGACAAAGTGGCAGATAAAGTAATCGAGCAGTGCGATGAATTTACTGCAGAAGGAGAAAATCATTTCCTGATAGAAACCTTTGATGAAAGAGTAGATCAGCTTACATTTTTAAGTGATGAGGAAAAGGCTGATTTTAAGAAGAGAGATAAAGAGGCTGTATTAAACAGTGCGATACCGGCATTTCAGGATATAAAGAAGACTCTCACTGAGCTTAAGGGGACAGGTAAGAATGAGCTGGGTATATGCTACTACGAAGGAGGAAAGGACTATTATACTGAGTATATATTCCCTTCTTTCTCAGGTTCATCCAAGACCTGCAGTGAAGAGATAAATGTGATGGATACGCGTCAGCAGAACCTTGTACTTCAGATGTCTGCCCTGTATTATTCTAATCCGGATGCATATGAGTATTTCACAAAGAATTATTCTACGATTCAGTCAGAGTATGACAAGATGAGTGCAACCGAGATGATTGATTATTTTATGAATAATGTAATGGATGATTATCCTGAACTGGACAGTATTCCATATAAAGCTAATTATCTTGATAAGCATATGGAGAAGATTATGGATCAGGTTCTGGCATATTATATGTCACCGGCCATAGATGATAAAGAGAATAATCTGATATATGTAAATGGCTCACATCCTGAAGGAATGTGGACAACTCTCTCACATGAGGGATGTCCGGGACATATGTTCCAGAATGCTTATTTTCAGTCAACTAATCCAAAACCTATACGTGCCATACAGGGTAATCTCGGATATATGGAAGGATGGGCTGTTTATTCAAGTTATGGAACCTTGTCAAAATGTGACTTCGGTGGTTCAGAGTATGCTGAGACTTTAGGACAGCTCTTAAAGATAAATGAAGATCTGGGATATCTCCTTTACGGAAGAGTTGACCTTGGAGTTAACTTCGAAGGATGGAAGCTGGATGATGTAAAGAGATTCCTGGAGAAGAGTGGATTTAGTACAGATATAGCTGAAGATGTTATGACAGTTGTTATCGGAGATCCCGGGGTTTATCTCAGTTATACTACCGGATACTATGAGATGGAAGAGCTGAGGAACTATGCCGAGGAAGAACTGGGAAGCAAATTTGATCCAAAGGAGTATCATAAAGCGATACTTACCTGTGGTCCATGCCAGTTTGAGAATTTAAAAACTATTGTTGACAGATATATAGAAGAAAATAGATAAACATTTTTGACACTAAAACTACGCTATGATAGAATAGCCTTTATCATTGGTACGAAGTGCCTGTATTATTTTAGAAAAGAGGAAAAGTAATGGCTGATAAGAAAGTAGAAGCAATTACCTCCATGGAGGAGGATTTTGCACAGTGGTATACGGACGTCGTTGTTAAGTCAGATTTGACGGGCTACACAAGTGTAAAAGGATTTATGGTTCTGAAGCCAGCTGGTTATGCCATTTGGGAGCTGATTCAGAAGCAGCTTGATGAAAGGTTCAAAGCTACGGGAGTAGAAAATGTATATCTTCCTATGCTCATTCCCGAGGGACTGCTTCAGAAGGAGAAGGATCATGTTGAAGGATTTGCACCTGAAGTTGCATGGGTAACTCATGGTGGTCTTTCAGAGCTTCAGGAAAAACTCTGTGTCAGACCAACTTCTGAAACACTTTTTTGTGATTTTTATCAGAAGGATATTACTTCATATAGAGACCTTCCAAAGGTATATAATCAGTGGTGCTCTGTAGTTCGCTGGGAGAAGGAAACAAGACCTTTCCTTAGGTCAAGAGAGTTTCTGTGGCAGGAAGGACATACTGCACATGC
>DOVG01000192.1:0-3987 GCA_003520205.1 Lachnospiraceae bacterium | reverse complement strand
ACAGCTGAAGAAGCTCAGGAAAGAACTATTCAGATGCTGAATGTTTATGCAGATTTCTGTGAACAGGTTCTTGCTATTCCGGTTGTAAAGGGACAGAAAACAGAGAAGGAGAAGTTTGCAGGTGCAGTTGCTACTTATACGATAGAAGCACTTATGCATGACGGTAAGGCGCTTCAGTCAGGAACCTCACATAATTTTGGTGATGGATTTGCAAAAGCATTCGAAGTTCAGTATACAGATAAAGAGAATCACCTTCAGTATGTTCATCAGACATCATGGGGTGTTACAACAAGACTTATTGGTGCTATCATCATGGTACATGGAGATGATAACGGACTTAAGCTCCCACCAAGAGTAGCACCTGTTCAGGTTATGATCGTTCCTATTCAGCAGAAGAAAGAAGGCGTACTTGAAAAGGCAGAGGAGATTAGAGCAAAACTCAGCGAGATAGCAAGGGTTAAGGTTGATGATTCAGATAAGTCACCTGGATTTAAGTTTGCAGAGTGCGAGATGAGAGGTGTTCCACTCAGAGTTGAGATAGGACCTCGTGATATAGAAAATAGTCAGTGTGTTGTTGTAAGACGTGATACCGGAGAGAAGATAACAGTTTCTCTGGATGAACTGGACAGTAAAGTTACAGAGCTTCTGGATGTTATACAGAAGGATATGCTCGAGGCTGCACGTGCTCATAGAGATTCCCACACATACACAGCAACTAACTGGGATGAATTTAAGGATATCATAGAGAATAAGCCTGGATTTATAAAGGCTATGTGGTGTGGAGACACCGAGTGTGAAGAGAACATAAAGGCAGAAACGGGAGCTTCAACCAGATGTATGCCTTTTGAACAGGAAACACTTAGTGATGTATGTGTCTGCTGCGGTAAGCCTGCCAAGAAGATGGTTTACTTCGGAAGAGCATATTAACAGAAACTTCTAATTATGTCATTTAGGAAGAACAAGCATTTGATATGTATTCTTAGTCGTCTTAAATGAAGTATAGAAGCCCATAGAATTATTTCCTCCCCCACTGACAGACTGGTATACATTGTATACATGGTCAGGAGTAAATGTATTAAAGTCAGTTATAAAACTGGATGCATGTGATGTATCCAGTTTTTCTAATTCTGCATCAGTAGCGGAACTCATTCTGAAAGCAGTTGTAAAGGAATCGTGTTCTACTATTCTTTGAGCTTCTGTATTATAAATAGTAGACATATATTCTCCATAATAGTAGAACAGATATGAACTGTTACTCATTTTGGGTTTAAAGGCTGATATATCTTTTTTATCTGAGTAATAAGCCTCAGCGTATAAGATATCACCGGATTCGGTGACAATAAATCTATGTATTTCAGAATTATCGAATTTTGTAAAAGTTAAGTCCCAGTATACGGCTGCATAGGTATGAAATGTTGTATCAAGAGCTTTGTAAGGTTTAGCAGTCCAGGTAAACCAGTTGTTTTTATCTGAGGAAATAGATGATGGGTACAGTTGTTTCGAATATAAATCCTCAACTCTGTTAACAACCAGATTCTTTATTCCGAACTCGCTTAGAAGGCATAAGTCTTCATCAGTTTCAGAGATGGTACTTTCCCATAACCCCAGTATAAGCTGGAGACGCTGGGAATAATTCAGTTGTTTGGACGCATTTTTTATTATAACGTCAGATGGACCATTGTAGTAATCCGGAGGTACGTTCTGGATATCTGTAAGTTGTACCTCCATATTTTTTTTCATTAAAAAACCAGGCAGCCACACTGCGGCTGCAGTAATCAGAAGAGCAGACATAATAAGTATTAAGTTTTTGATGTTCTGTGATTTCATGTATATCCCTCTTAGCTTAGTTTATATCCTGAAAAGATTCATATATAGGGAAGATAACTTTCATCTTAGTTCCCTTCCCGAGCTCACTTTCGATTTTCAGCTGGGCACTGTGTTCATTTAGAATTGATGATACAAGAGACATGCCTAGTCCTGCACCTCCTTCTTTTCTGGAGCGGGATTTATCGACCATAAAGAATTCATCACAGATTTTGTCGATGTCTTCTTTGGCGATACCGATTCCATGATCCTCCACAACAAATTCATATAAATCCTTTTTATTAGATGAGCTTGATATGATATGACCGGTAAAGTAAATATCTTCTCCGTTATCTGAATATTTACGGGCATTATCCAGAAGATTGATGAATACAGTTTTAAGAAGAGAACTGTCCCCGTAGATACTGGCGCTATCTATGTCAGATATAAGATTCATCTGCGACTTTTCAAGGGATGGGCGCATAGTATCTATGACTGTCTCGCCGAGTGCCTGTGTGTTAATAACAGTCTTCGGAATCTCACCATCTTTTAGATATATCAGATCAAAAAGGTGAGAAGACATTTGTTCAAGTCGTTTGCCCTCGGAGAAGATATAGCTTGCAGCTTTTACTTCATCTTCTCTGGGGAGTTCAACAGAACGTATGGTGTCAGCGTATCCGATTATAGTTGTCATAGGCGTTTTTATCTCATGTGTGAAGTCTGCTACAAACTGGTCTCTTCTATGAAGAGTATCATTTAACTGAACTATATGATTCTCAACAGAGTCAGCCATATGATTGAATTTTTCTGATAAAAGACCGATTTCATCATGAGTACTTATGCTGCTTCTTGTTGTGAAATCACCCTCAGCAAAAGTGTCAGTTACAGTATTCAGTTTTTCCAGAGGACGAGTCAGAAATGTGCTGATTATATATACTATGAAGCCGGAAATAAGAAGAATAACAATTATATAAAGTCTGTAAAGAGATATATTGTTATTTATCATGGCCATAGTATTGGTAATATTTCTTTTAGTTATGATATTTATGATTAAGTCATTGATATAAATAGAAGACATAACGTATATAAAGGTTTTATTATTCTCGTGAACAATCTGATACCGTTTTCCAGGTGTGTTATTTTTTAAAAGAGTCTGAGAAGGAGAAGTTTGTTCTCCTTTAGAAGTATAAATAATATTAGAATCATAGGTTACGTACAGACTGGTAGTAGAAGCCAGCATACCGGACGATACTCTTGATGCATAGGTAGGGAGTACAGAACGGACATTCTGGGCTGAACTGTTAATGGTATCGAGAAGGGAATACTCAAGTGTTGATTCGATAAGATTATTCTCTGTAACAGAGTTTTTTATCTCAGAGTCCATTATCAGACGGTTCTGTCTTGATATGATGAAAAAACCCGATACAGAAAGGGTTATTGCAATAATTATTATATTTACAAGAAGAACCTTATATCTGAATTTCATAAGTGTATCCTTTAAGCTGATTTTCTACTCATCAGAGAGACGGTAACCGGTACTGTAGGCTGTTTTTAGATCATTCTTCAGATCCAGCTTCTTGCGAAGCCTTTGAACATGAAGATCAACAGTTCTTGATTCGGGCTGCCATTCGGTTTCCCATATGGTTTCAAATATCTTATCTTTAAAAAGTGTAATATTCTTATTTCGTACAAAAAGGACAAAAAGATCGAATTCTTTAGGGGTAAGTTTTATCTCTTCATTGTCTTTTTTTACAATTCTGTTTTCTGTATCAATAGTAATACCTTTGTATTGCAGTATGGTATTTGTCTTATTATATCTTCTGAGAACTATATTTATGCGCGCCAGCAGTTCTACAATCTCAAAAGGCTTCACGATATAATCCTCGGCACCGGAGGTTAGTCCTTTGATACGATTATCCAGAGATGCCATGGCAGTTATAAAAATAACCGGAATGCCCATTGGACGTATATATTCCATAAGTTCATATCCATTTACTTCGGGAAGCATTATATCGAGGAGTATCAAATCAAAGTTCTGATTTTCCTCCAGAAGATCAGCTGCCTCTCTTCCATTATAGAGAGCAGTACATTTATATCCGGCTCTTGACAGATTCATTACCATTAAATCGGAAATGGCCTGTTCATCTTCGACTATTAGAAGCTTTATCATATAACCCTCACCTT
>DOVG01000001.1 GCA_003520205.1 Lachnospiraceae bacterium | reverse complement strand
TTCTTAACATCTTTTTTTAATTCAGAATATGCTGTCTGAAGACCTTTCCATATCATTTCAAGACTATAAGTCCACACACCATTCTCATACTGATTCTCCCAGCCAAAGCCTCCTTCAGCTATTGGCTTTCCGCTCATATCAGTCATTACAGCCTTTATTCTTGTTGAACCAAACTCTATTCCGATAGCAGTTTTTCCTGATTCGATTATTTCCCTCATGATTTAACCTCCGTTACTGTATGATTTCCTTTGGCATAGTTTATCATACTATTTTTCTAATTTGTAATCTGAATATTCATTTTCATAAAATAATCAACCAACTTAATAAATATTCTTAACCTTACTAATGATACCATATTTCATACTCTTATGCTTCACTATTTTCTATACAAAGAATCAACATAAAAAGGCGCATCATCCTTAAATGATACGCCCTGATCATATGCTTTTGTAAATGATTAACATTCATAAAATGACGTAGGTGTCAAAAGTACCTTTTAACACCATATGACATACGGATTGCTCCATTTCTTACGAAATTCTCGCAATCCTAGAAACACTCAGAAACCGCTAGTTTTCTACGAACAGAGTACTTCGTACTCTGTATCGGGCAGTCGTCAAACTATATCAATTATGCAAGCATATTGATATAGTTTTCCTCGTTGCCATCGTAAACTGCTATTTCTGAGTGTTTCAGCGTGTCATAAGGTCAAGCTGCTTTTCCTGCAAGCAGGAACGCAGTTTGACTTTTGACACTTATGTCATAAAATTATTTTCTTACAAGAAGAGAATGACCTGTCATTTCCTCTGGCTGAGGAAGTCCCATTATCTCAAGGAGTGTAGGAACTATATCGCACAGCTTACCACCTTCCTTAAGTGTATAATTCTCATCATAGTTATAAAGAATGAATGGAACAGGATTTGTAGTATGAGCTGTATGAGGCTCACCTGTCTCATAGTTCTTCATCTGCTCACAGTTACCGTGATCTGCACAGATAAAGAGTACACCATCCATCTCCTTTACAGCTTCCACTGCATCTCCAACACATTTATCTACTGCTTCAACTGCAGCGATAGCAGCTTCAAGTACACCTGTATGTCCAACCATATCAGGGTTGGCAAAATTAATGATAATAACATCATACTTACCAGACTTGATAGCCTTAACAAGATTCTCTCCTACTTCAGGAGCGCTCATTTCCGGCTGAAGATCATATGTTGCAACTGCTGGTGAATTAACAAGTATTCTATCCTCATCCTTGTTTGGCTCTTCAAGACCTCCATTAAAGAAGAATGTAACATGAGCATACTTCTCTGTCTCAGCAAGTCTCAGCTGCTTAAGTCCGTTCTTTGCAAGATATTCACCAAATGTATTTGTGATTTCCTGCTTCTTGAATGCTACATATTTATTAGGAATAGATTCATCATAATCCTTGAAACATACATATGTAACCGGTATATAACCTTTTGCTCTCTTAAGGGACTTGATGCATTTTGAATCAGATGCATCGCCATCCTGCTTAGCTATATCTTCATCTGTAAAGCAGAATGCCTTTGTTATCTCACGAGCTCTGTCAGGACGGAAGTTAAAGAAGATAACAGAATCTCCTTCTTTAACAAGTGAAAGCGGTTCACCATTTTCATCAGTAATAACGGTAGGAATAACAAACTCATCTGTAACTCCGTCATCATATGACTTCTGCATAGCTTCGATAGGATCTGTAGCCTTATTTCCTTCACCAGTTACAAGTGAGTCATAAGCCTTCTGTACACGATCCCAGTTGTTATCTCTATCCATTGCATAGTAACGACCACTTAATGAAGCAACCTTACCTACACCGATTTCTTTTGTCTTATCTATAAGTTCCTGAAGATAATCCTTACCTGATGCAGGAGGTGTATCTCTTCCATCAAAGAATGGATGAATGTATACATTCTCAAATCCTTCCTTCTTACACATCTCAAGGATTGCATAGAGGTGTGTATTATGACTGTGAACACCACCATCTGAAAGAAGTCCCCAGAGATGAAGATCACTTCCTTTTTCCTTACAATTATTTATAGCACGAAGAAGTTCTTCATTCTTAAAGAAATCTCCATCCTCTATAAACTTTGTTATAAGTGTGAGGTCCTGATAAATGATACGACCTGAACCCATATTCATATGACCCACTTCCGAATTACCCATCTGTCCGTCCGGAAGACCTACAGCCATACCTGAAGCAAAGCCTCTCTGATAAGGACATTCAGCTTTAAGCTTATCCATAACAGGTGTCTTTGCCAAAAAAACTGCATTTGAATCCTGGATATCTGACTCACCATAACCATCCAGAATCATAAGAACTACTGGTTTCTTACTCATATTTTTTCTCCTTCTAATACTCGGCGACTACAAAATCACCTACATTTATATATATGTTAGAACAACTTATTAAGTGGAGTTATATAGTTCTAACTTAAAGTCCAAAAGATACTATATATGATTTTATCGTTTTTCGCAACCTTTATATTCTATTCTCCGGTATTCTTTATATTATCCGGTATTCTCTATTAGTTTTCGCAGGAAGAAGCAGGGATATTCATATATTTTTCTTTTGACAGATATCTTATATTTGATATAATGAGCTTTACGTCTATTGAAACATTTTGATACTATGAGGAAAATATGATTAACAGATTTAGAAAAAAGTATATCGGAGACCGTACCTTCTATAAGATGCTGATGGGAATTGCTTTCCCTATCATGATACAGAATGGTATGACTAATTTTGTAAGTCTTCTGGATAATATAATGGTTGGTCAGCTGGGTACTGAGCAGATGTCAGGTGTTGCTATCGTAAACCAGCTTATTTTCGTGTTCTATCTTCTTATATTCGGAGGTCTGTCCGGAGTAGGTATCTTTACTGCACAGTACTTTGGAAATAACGATGACGAGGGTATCCGCCATACTTTCAGATATAAGCTGTGGCTTGGCTTTATTATTACGGTAACAGCTACCATCATTCTTCTGCTTGAAGGTGATAAATTAATTGGAATGTATCTGAACAGTTCTTCCGAAGGTGGAAATCTTGAGGCAACTCTCTTCTATGGAATGCAGTATCTGGGAGTTATACTTTTTATGCTCCCACCAGTTTACATAACGCAAGTATACTGCAGCACTCTTAGAGAATGTGGTGAAACCAAGGTTCCTATGATTGCAGGAGTTATCGCCGTACTCACTAACCTTGTGCTTGATTATATCCTTATCTTCGGTAAGCTTG
>DOVG01000296.1 GCA_003520205.1 Lachnospiraceae bacterium | reverse complement strand
TGTAAGGTTCTGACTGATAATGGTTATGAAGTGGACAATGCTCTGGATGGGGAGGAAGGTCTTTCTAAAGCCCTGGATAAGGAATATGAAATGATTCTTCTGGACCTAATGCTTCCCAAGAAGACCGGTGAGGAGCTTTTAGCGGAGCTTAGAAAGACTAAGAATACACCAGCCATAGTTCTATCAGCAAAGAATGAAGTTATCAACCGTATAGAGCTTCTTCGTCTCGGGGCTGATGACTACATCAGTAAGCCATTTGATGTGGATGAGGTAATACTAAGGATAGAAGCAGTGCTTAGAAGAACAGGTGAAGTAAGAACTTCATCTGAATTAAAATACAAAAATCTTAAGCTGGACAAGGAATCAAAGAGAGTTTTTATTGAAGAAACAGAACTTGGCTGTACAACTATGGAGTATAGTATTCTGGAACTTATGCTGAATAATCCTAATAAAGTCTTTTCAAAGAGGAATCTCTTCGAGAGTATAACAGGCGATGAATACCTTTCGGATGATAATACTATGAATGTTCATATGAGTAATCTCCGAAAGAAGATTGCGAAAGTGACTGAAGAACCATATATAGATACGGTTTATGGAATGGGATACCGCCTTTCAAAATAAGGTGGTATTCTTTCTTTGCCTTTAATCTTTAGATTTTCTTTAGAATTGATGAATATTTATCTTAATATCCTATAATATACTTGCATCATCAAAACGAAAGGAACTTACTAAAATGAGTGATGTAATTCTTGAAACAAGAAATCTTACAAAGAAATATAGAAATCAGGTTGCTCTTGATAATGTGAATATCACATTAAAGAAGAATCATATTTATGGTTTCATTGGTGAGAATGGTGCAGGTAAGAGTACATTTATGAAACTGATAGCTGGTCTTACATTTCCTACATCAGGAGAAATAACACTGATGGGAGAAACAGATAAGGGGGCAATCGAAAAGAAACGTAAGGCTGTAGGAACTATGATTGAGGGACCTTATCTCTATCCGAACTATTCAGTAAGACAGAATGTAGAGATACAGAGAATGCTGGTTGGTAATCCTGATAAGTCGGTAACTGATAAAGTAATAGAGATGGTTGAACTGGAAGATCAGGCAAAGAAGAAAGCAAAGAAGCTATCAATGGGTATGAAGCAGAGACTTGGTATAGCGATGGCAATGATAGGAAATCCCAGATTTCTCATTCTGGATGAGCCTATAAATGGTCTTGATCCCAAGAATATAGTAACACTTAGAAATATGCTGAAGAAGATAAATGAAGAAAAGGAATGTACGATATTCGTTTCAAGCCACATTTTAAGTGAGCTTTATCTTCTGGCTACTGACTTCATCTTCATACATAAGGGAAGAATAATTGAGACTACAACACATGAAGGACTTGAGGAGAAATGCAGTCAGTACATCCTTGTTAAGGATAGCGATATTCCTGAGACGGTTACAATACTTGAGAAACATTTTCCGGATATAAGTTACAAAGTAGTGTCAGATGACACAGTTAAGATATATGGCAAATCCGATATGAAGGCAGAGCTGTCCGGATATCTGATGCAGGCAGGAATAGTTATATCAGAACTGTCTGAAAAAGAAATGTCACTTGAAGAGTATTTTATGAGTATTACTGGAGGTGAAAGAAATGCTTAATCAGCTTAAGATAGATAGTTACAAAATGAAGAGGTTTATACCATTCTATATATGTATTGGTATTATGATTGTGCTGACGATAGATGGTATGGTAACTGGGCTAAAACAGTCATATATAGATTTCTGGCATGTTGGAAATATGCATGATGGATTCATTGATTCAGTGCAGGATTGTTCATTCTCATTTTTATATGGAATGCTTATTTCCTGGTATGTAGGAATTGATTTTACTAATAGAACTCTGCATAGAGCTATTGTAACAGGAAATAAGAGATGGACTATCATTGTCTCCAGAATAATGGCTGTAAGCGTACTGACTTTTATTATTCATGTATTTCTAATTATTTCACAGATTGCTACATTTGGTAAAACATTTGGATATTCCTTTGAAGGTTTTGGTCCAAGGGATCTTGTATGGCTTGGTGTTGTTGCACTTCAGATTCTTGCATTCAGCTCATTCTATGTACTTATTTCAGTTATTTGTGGAAATGTATATTCTGGTATCTTTACCTGCGTTATTATATCTACGGTAGCTGGTAATGTTCTGAGAAATGTGTTTGAAGGTAATTATATATATGAGCATTCATTCTTCTGCTTTGCAAAGAGTGCTGCTGCTTCTGATTTGATACCTTGTTCAATATGTGCGATAATATTTGCTGTTATTATCACGGTAGCTACAATTATAATCTTTAATAAGAAGGACGTGGCTAATTAAGTATTGGTAAAACAGAAATAATATAGTAGTAGGGAGGATTATTTATGGATATGTATATGAGTATGAGTGCATTTATATTCATTCTTATCATTATAATTCTCTTTTTACTTATCAAGATATTTCTTATGAAGAAGGAAATGAAGCGTATAACCTCTGAAATGAAGGATAATCCTGATAATAATCAGGTGAGTGTTGACTTTGTTGATGGTGATCTTCAGAAGCTGATAGTTCAGATTAATAATCTGTATGAGAGTGTAATGAAGATTAAGGTCGAAGGTAAGGAGGATGAGAAGAAGATAAGGGAATCAATATCTATGATAGCTCATGATATGAGAACTCCGCTTACTTCTATAATTGGTTATCTTCAGGTGGCAGAACGTCTTGATGATGCCGGAGAAAAGAACGAGAATATAGAGATAGCGCTCGAACGTGCCAGGTATCTGAATAAACTGGTAAATGATTTCTTTGAGCTTTCCCTTATCGAGTCAGGTCAGGTAAATGTGCAGATGGAGAAGGTCAATCTGTCTGAAATCATTTGTGAAGAGATTCTTTCGGAAAGTCCTGAAATAGATAGGAAGGGTATAGAACCGGTCTTCGAACAGGCAGAGGAAAACATATATGTATATGCAGATAAGAAGAAGCTGGAAAGAGTAATTCAGAACCTTATATCTAACGCTGTCAAGTATTCTGTAAAAAAACTGGAATTTGTTATCGGTATAGAAGAAGCACCTGTAATAACTCTGAGAATTATTACAGATGCTACGGAAAGTATCAATACCGATAAAATATTCGATAGATTCTATCAGCAGGATTCATCCAGAACCAAAGGCGGGACCGGACTTGGCCTGTATATCTGCAAAAGCTTTGTGGAGATGATGTATGGCTCAATAAGCGCAAAGCAGGAAGGTGACTTATTTGAAATCGACCTTAAGCTTGCAAAAAATGAAAGTATGTAAATCATTTAGCTTATGAGTTCTTTATATTTCTGCTCCAGTTCAGCATCGGATATCATAGTTACTCTACCAAAGTCGTACTCTTCTGTGACCCAGTCATATATCTTCTGGATAAGAGAATCAGTCTTTGGAAGTTCATCTTCACCGTGTTTTCTTCGATATTCATTTACCCAGAACGCTACACCTGCGACGCCGGAGGTATTTGTAATAGATACCTTAGGTGGACGATTAAGCAGGGTTTCAGTATCAAATATATTATAAATTTCAGGATTCTTCATCATTCCATCAGCATGAATTCCGGCTCTTGTGAGATTGAAGTTGGCTCCCACAAATGGAGTCATAGGTGGGATGTCATAGTTTGTCTCATTCTGTATATATTCGGCTATTTCTGTAATGACCTGAGTATTCATTCCATTTAATGTTCCGCGAAGAGATGCATATTCGAAAACCATTGCTTCAAGTGGTACATTTCCGGTTCTCTCGCCTATTCCAAGAAGAGAACAGTTAACTGCACT
>DOVG01000241.1 GCA_003520205.1 Lachnospiraceae bacterium | reverse complement strand
ACCAAGATACAGAAGATTGAGCGTAAGGTTCAGGAACAGTATCTTGCCATAGAACTTGAGAAGATGTATACAAAAGAGCAGCTGGTGGAATACTATCTTAACACTATATATCTCGGACAGGGTGTTAATGGTGTTGAGGCTGCTGCACAGAGATATTTTGATAAATCCTGTAAAGATCTTAAATTATCAGAGATGGCCGCTATAGCCGGTATTACAAAGAATCCTTACAGATTTGATCCGGTTGTATTTCCAACATACAATAATTACAGAAGAACTGATGTTCTTGATAAGATGCTGGAACTTGGTTATATAGACCAGAAGGAATACGATACGGCACTGAATGATGATGTGTATTCACGTATTCAGAAAATCAAGAAACAGAATGATGAAGCTTTTACATATAATTCATATTATACAGATGATCTTATGAGAGCTTTTGTGGCGGATCTCATGGAGATTTACGATATAAGTGAAGAAGAAGCTTATGATGATATGTATACTGGAGGATATAGTATTTATTCTGTACAGGATTATGATATTCAGAAGATAGTTGATGAAGCGATAAATGATCCGATTTATTATCCTGAATCAGAGTCTGTGGCGCTTGAGTATAAGCTTACTCTTCTTGATAAGGATGGTATAACCACATACAACTACGACACAAATACACTCCTTACATATTATAGAAAACTGACAGAGAATTATCTGTATAATAATATATATCCTGGTGTGGAGGATGCAAGAGCTGCCGCTGATACATATAAAGAGGCTATGATAGATGAGACGGGGGCAACCTTCCTTAATGAAGACTTCAAGACCTTTGTACAGCCTCAGGCTTCATTTTCAGTCATAGATCAAAAAACAGGATATGTTAAAGCAATCGGTGGAGGTCGAGGTGAGAAGACTGAGAACCTTGGTCTTGACAGAGCAACTATGGCAGAGAGACAGCCTGGTTCAACATTCAAGGTTCTTGCCGGATTCCTTCCATATATCGATACAGAAGGTGGACTGGGTTCAGGATTTGATGATAAGCCATATGAGTATGAAAATGGTTCGCCTGTAAATAACTGGTATGGAGGATACAGAGGTCCTAGCTCTCTTAGAGATGCAATACGTGATTCTATGAACATTATAGCTGTTCAGACTATAACAGCCGTTACACCTCCTGTGGCTTTCGAATATCTTATGAATATGGGATTTACCACGCTGGTTGATAAAGAAATAGGTTCAGACGGACAGGTTTATTCAGATGTACAGCAGGCAACTGCACTTGGTGGTCTTACATATGGTATAACTAATCTCGAGATAACTGCCGCTTATGCAGCGATAGCCAATATGGGAACATATGTAAAGCCGGTTTATTATTCAAAGGTTTATGATCATGATGGAAATCTGATTATTGATAATACCGATCCAAAGACCCATTCACATAGGGTTTGTAAAGAAACAACTGCTTATGAATTGATAGATGCCATGAAGGATGTAATCACTTCCGGTACAGGTACAAGAGCTCAGATGGAGACAGGAATCAAGTGTGCAGGTAAAACCGGTACAACCTCAAATTCATATGATCTGTGGTTCTGTGGTATGACACCTTATTATACAAGCTCTGTATGGTTTGGTTATGATTCACAGATTACTATTAATACAAATGAGCATAAGGCTATGTGGCGTGATATAAATGACCGTATAGCAGAACTCGAAGGCCAAGATCCGGAGAAAGACTGGGCACAGCCTGATGGCCTTGTTAAAGCGTCTGTTTGTAAGATGACAGGACTTCTTCCGGGAACCGGATGTCCGATATCAACTGACTGGTTTGATGAAGATCATGTACCTAAGAAAACATGTAAAGGTCATATAACAAAGGTAGTATTATGTAAGGAGTCACATTGCCTTGCTACAAATACATGTCCTAAGACTCAGGAGTATGATATTACTTATGATGATCAGGGTAATATGAAGCTTATAGGCGCTGATTTCAAATATGATCAATCTGTATTTACAACAAAATGTCCTCTTCATCCAGAGATAGAAGGAGGTCTTAAGATTGAGACATCTGCAGGAAAGGGTGGAACTATATCTGATTCGGTAGTAGTTGAACCGGGATCAAGCGTAACAATTTATATAGTTCCGAAGAGCGGATATCAGATAAAGGATGTAAAAGTAGACGGAAAGAGTGTAGGTGCTGTTTCTGAATATAAATTCAAAAAGGTCAAAGAGCCTCATAGCATTTCTGCCAAGTTCGAGAGAGTAGACGGTGGAGATGATGACGATGATGAAGAAACAACAGAGGCAACTACTGAAGAAAAGACTACTGAAGAAAAGACAACAGAAGAAAAAACTGAGAAGCCTACTGAAAAGCCTACAGAAGCTACGACGGAAGCTACGACAGAGGCTCCGACAGAAGAACCAACTTCTGAAGAACCAGTAGCGCCGACAGATACTCCAGCAGAATAAAAATTATTAAAAGAGTCTATACCTGTTTGTATAGACTCTTTTTCAAAGGAGTGCGATCGAAATGAAAGAAATAATCTTTTACGATACTCAAAATATGAGCGATTTGATTATGTCTTTAAAGGTTTTGATTGATAGAATAATAAGATGCGTAGATACGTATCTTGTAGATAATCACAGTTTTAGTTTCAGAGCTATTAATCTGAGACTTCTTACTGGGTATGAGAAGTACAAAGATCATTATACTTTTAATTTTATTGATGGTTCAGTTGATTATAATTATAAAAATGCCAAAAGATTGATAGGGGATAAGATACCTGATGGATTTATCCAGATAAATAAAAATGAAATAATCAATGTGGCATACATTAAAATTATTGATGAATATGGAGTATGGCTTGCGTATAATTCAAGAGTAAAGAGGATTAGCGATAAATACAGGAATAAACTGCTCGAAAAACTTGATTTGAAATAAAGCATATTTTATAATGACATAAGTGTCAAAAGTCAAACTGCAAAATATATACATTGGAGGAATATATGATATCCAGATTAATTGAAGGAATAAAAACTAAAAATGCACCAATAGTTGTAGGTCTTGATCCTCAGCTTAAATTCGTACCGGAATATATACTTGATAAATGGTATAAAGAGCTGGGATATACTCTTGAAGCTGTTGGAGAGACGTTTTTTGAATATAATAAAGGAATTCTTGACAGCGTATCTGATCTGATTCCTGCAGTAAAGCCTCAGATAGCAATGTATGAACAGTATGGTATACCTGGAATCATAGCATATAAGAAAACTGTTGACTATGCTCACGAGAAAGGTCTTGTTGTAATAGGAGACATTAAACGTGGTGATATTGGTTCGACTTCTGAATCTTACGCTATAGGACATATCGGTTCTGTTAAGCTTGGTGAGCAGATTATAAAACCTTTTGATGAAGATATTGTTACTGTTAACCCTTACCTTGGTACAGATGGCGTTAAGCCTTTTGTTGATGTATGTAATAAAGAAGATAAGGGAATATTTGTTCTGGTTAAGACATCTAATCCTTCATCGGGAGAATTCCAGGATAAATTAATAGATTCAAGACCTCTTTATGAAATAGTTGCAGATATGGTTAATGCCTGGGGCAGCAATTCTATGGATGGCGATTATAGTAATGTAGGTGCTGTTGTAGGAGCTACCTATCCTGAAATGGGGATAGAATTAAGGAAGCTTATGCCTAAGGCTTATATCCTTGTTCCTGGTTATGGAGCACAGGGCGGAAGTGGTAAGGATCTTAAGGGATACTTTAATGAAGATGGACTTGGAGCTATTGTAAATTCGTCAAGAGGAATAATTGCTGCATATAAGAGTGATAAATATGCATCATATGGAGAAAATGGATATGCAGATGCTTCAAGAGCTGCTGTTCTTGATATGATTACAGATATCAGAGAGAATGCATTCTAAATTATTATAAGGATATAAGATAATGGTTAAAACATGTTCAACTATTAAAGATCAGACTCATATTACAGAAGATATATACAGTATGATTATTAGTGCTCCTTCTCTTGTGAAGGAAGCTCATAGTGGTCAGTTCGTAAATCTTTATACAAAGGATAACTCACGGCTTCTTCCTCGTCCTATAAGTATCTGTGATGTGAATAAGGAAGAGGGGACACTTAGAATAGTATATAGAACTGCGGGTGAAGGAACCAGACAGTTCAGCCAGATGAAGGCAGGCGATACTATTGATATTACCGGACCCGTTGGTAATGGATATGATCTAAATACTTCAAAGGCTATACTTATGGGAGGTGGAATAGGAATACCTCCAATGCTTCTTGCAGCTAAAGAGTTGTCTGCAAAAGGTCTTTCTAAGGATGATATATCTGTTGTTCTTGGTTTTAGAGATAATACATTTCTTATTGATGAATTTGAGAAATATGCGAAAGTATATATATCCAGTGATTCAGGCTCAGTGGGTATTAAGGGAAATGTGTTAGATGCTGTAAAAAAATATGGTATTATGGGTGATATGATATATGCTTGTGGTCCTAAGCCTATGCTTAGAGCTTTGCAGCAGTATTCAAAGGACACAGGTATTAAAGCGCAGATCTCTCTGGAAGAGAGAATGGCATGTGGAATAGGAGCATGTCTTGCCTGTGTAACAAAGACAACAGAAGTAGACAGTCATTCGCAGGTTAAGAATAAGAGAATCTGTGTAGATGGTCCTGTATTTTATGCTGAGGAGGTAGAGCTGTAATGGATAATCAAATGAATGTAGATATGTCTGTTAATTTCTGCGGAGTCAGCATGAAGAATCCGGTTACTGTTGCTTCGGGTACTTTTGGTTCAGGGATGGAATATAAGGATTTTGTTGACTTGAATCGTCTTGGTGCAGTTACTACCAAGGGGGTTGCTATAACTCCATGGGAAGGTAATCCTACTCCTCGTATAGCAGAGGTCTATGGTGGAATGATAAATGCTATAGGTCTGCAGAATCCCGGAATGGATACATTTGTTAAGCGTGATATTAGTTTTCTTAAGGATTATGATACAGCAGTTATCGTAAATGTATGTGGTCACAGTGTTTCAGAATACGTGGAAGCTGTTGAAAGACTGTCAGATGTATCAGATGTAGATCTTCTGGAGATAAATGTGTCATGTCCAAATGTTAAGGAAGGCGGAATAGCTTTTGGAGTAGATCCGGCTGCACTAAATGGTATCACTAAAGAGATAAAGAAAAAAGCTAAACAGCCGGTTATCATGAAGCTCAGTCCCAATGTCACTGATATTACAGAAATGGCAAGGGCTGCTGTTGATGGAGGGGCAGATGCACTTTCGCTTATAAATACAATTACCGGCATGAAGATAGATATAAATAGAAGAACATTTGCTGTTGCAAATAAAACAGGAGGTCTCTCCGGTCCGGCTGTTAAGCCTGTTGCTGTAAGAATGGTGTATCAGGTTGCAAATGCTGTATCTGTTCCGATTATTGGTATGGGTGGAATATCAAATGCTGAAGATGCACTTGAATTCATAATGGCAGGAGCAACGGTTGTTTCCGTTGGTACGGCTAATTTCCATAATCCAAATGCGACTGTTGAAATTATAGATGGTATAGAAGCCTTTATGAAAAAAGAAGGAATCAGGAGTCTTGATGAGATAAGAGGCTGTGTCAGATGAGAAAGAAAAAGGGATATAAATTTACAGATGAATTGATGGCAAAAGATACTGTTTTTTCTTTTATATTCGGGATAGTTGCTCTTGTTATCATTGTACTATCTATTGTGACCTCTATAGTACTTAAGGGTCATGTGCCCGAGTATATAGGGTCACTGCTTTTTGCGTCCCTTATAATGGGAATTACTTCTGTTTTTTTTGCTATTCTGGGATATAGAAATCCGGATGGTGGTATGCTTGGAAAAAGGATTTCAATAATTGTTTCAGTGGCAGATATAGCACTTATTGCTTTACTTTATATACTTTAAGACTATTGAAAGGGAATAATATGGGCGTAACTGAAAGTTTTAATAATGCAGATATTAGAGAAAGATTTGCTCTGGCAAGAGAGAGAATAATGGATATACCGGATGAATGTAAACACCTCGAGTGTGGAGGTGAATATTTTTATCCGGATTTTTTTATAAAAAAAGCTGACGAACTTTGCTTTTTGTTAAATGATTTCAGAAAATATGGAATTGATAATCTGAAAGAACTGACAGAGGAAGAACTGGCAGAAAGAAACAGGAAGATATATGCAGATATTCTTCCGGAGAATTATGAAAAATCATATTCTAATCCTGACTACGCAGAAGAAAGACTTGGAATATATGGAGGAGCATTGTCATTTGTTTCTGCAGAACTTATGACTATTCCTGTTATGCTTTCTCAGATATATGGTGAAGACGGTTTGCAGGAAATGGCGAAAGTAACATATCTGCTGGAATTATTCCTGTATATATATGGACTTTTTAAGGATGGTGATAAACCGAATATCTCTGAAGTAGAGTCGGCTATATATTATTATGCGTTTGATTATATAGAGGAGATTGCACGGGACCGGCTGATAGAAAATACATTTCCGAATAACAGATCTGCAGCTGCCAGAATTCTTTTGGAGTGTGATCTATCGGATACGAGATATCTATATATGTATGGGGATTATATATCTGAAAATGAAGTGAAGCTGTCAAAGTATCTTGCTTCATTATCGGATGAAGAGATAGAAAGAATGGCATTTACATTTACTGATGGCTTTAGAAGAGGCTTTGATGTTATGAATATCAGCTTCGAAGGTAAGAAGTATGTAAATATCAGATATCATATAGGACAGGAAAGAATCGTAAAAGCTGCTGTAGAAATGTTTGGGAAGATGGGTCTCGAAGCCGTGCTATCCAGAAGTATAACCAGTCGTCTTACGAGGAAAGGAACTGTTAAGCCTGGTATAGAAAGCTCTTCTCCCAATATGCAGTTTGAATTTGATCATAGGCTTGATGACAGATTCTTCCTTGATAAAAGATTTGTACAGAGAAGGCTGGATATAATTAAAGATACTTATGAGGAAAGAAAAGACGAAATACATGGATATGCAGGACCTGCAGTAATAGAAACTTTCGGAGAAAAAGTTTTTACACCTGTAGTCAAGGAGAGTATCGAAGGGCTTACAGAGGAACAAAGCTCCTTAATGATTGAAATGTATAATAAGCTTGGAATTATCTCGAATAAATATCTTCCCGGCGACAGCTACAGTTTTACAATTATCGCATTTCCGGTTCCGGATATCGGAGCTGATTTTGAAGAAATATTCAGAGAGACCATGATGGTAAATACTCTGGATAATAATAAATATATACAGATTCAACAGCATATAATAGATGTACTTGATAAGGCTGACGTGGTTAAAGTGCTTGGAATGAATGGTAATCTGACTGATATGACTGTTAAAATGCGGAAGCTGAAGAATCCTGAGAAGGAAACACAGTTTGAGAACTGCACTGCAGATGTGAATATACCTTTGGGAGAAGTATTTACATCGCCGGTACTTAAAGGAACTTCGGGAGTTCTCCATGTCAGCAGATCATATCTCAATGGATACAGCTTTAGTGATCTTAAGATAAGCTTTGAGAATGGATTAGTAACAGATTATGAGTGCGATATGAGTCATGTATCTCCTGATAAGAGTGCTGAAGAACTGAAACAGGATGGACGTAAGTATATAAAAGAGAATATTCTGTTTAATCATGAAACTCTTCCTATAGGAGAATTTGCTATAGGTACGAATACAACTGCATATAATATGGCTTTAAAGTATAATATCCTGGAACAGCTGCCTATACTTATTGTAGAAAAGACAGGTCCGCATTTTGCATTAGGCGATACATGTTATAGTCATGCAGAGGATCATGCAGTATTTAATCCTGATGGTAAGGAAATAATCAGTAGGGAAAATGATTTTTCATTACTTAGAGATAAAGAGCCTGAGAAAGCGTATTTTAACTGTCATACAGATATAACAATACCATATAATGAACTTGGAAGACTCTTTACGGTAGACAGTGAAGGAAATGAAACTGATATTATAGTTGAAGGTCGATTTGTGCTTTCGGGTACAGAAGAGCTGAATAAAGCACTGGAAGATTCATGAATTATGGTAAGTGGCTGATAATTATGGGGAAAAGCAGGTATGAATATAATAGATATAATTGAGAAGAAGAAAAGAAATGAAAAACTGTCGGTAGAAGAAATATACTATTTCGTAGAAGGGGTAACAAGTGGAACTATCGCAGATTATCAGACATCAGCACTGCTTATGGCTATATGTATAAATGGAATGGACTATGAGGAGACCTTCCATCTGACTATGGCGATGGCATATAGTGGCGATATGATTGATATGTCTACGGTGGGAAGAACCGTTCTGGATAAACATTCTACAGGCGGTGTAGGTGATAAGACAACGCTTATAGTAGGACCTCTTATGGCATCGCTTGGAGTTCCTGTTGGTAAAATGAGTGGCAGGGGGCTTGGCATAACTGGAGGAACCATAGATAAGCTGGATACTATTCCCGGCTTCAGTTCTGATGTTTCAATACAGGAGTTTATGGATTATCTCCAAAATGTAGGGTTTGTTGATGCGGCTCAAACATTAAGTCTTGCTCCTGCGGATAAAATTCTTTATTCATTAAGAGATGTAACAGGTACGGTTGACAGTATACCGCTTATAGCTTCCAGCATAATGAGTAAGAAACTTGCATCGGGGGCGGGTGCAATAGTTCTTGATGTCAAATGCGGTAATGGGGCATTTATGAAGGATATCAAGTCTGCTGAACTTCTCGCTAAGACCATGATTGAGATAGGCAAAAGAGCAAATAAAAAGATGAGGGCTGTTATTACTGATATGAATGAACCACTTGGATTTACTGTCGGTAACAGACTTGAGGTTGAGGAGGCTGTTGCTTTCCTTAAAGCAGAGCTACAGGAGACGGGGCTTAAAAGAGTAGTGATATCGCTTTGTACGGAGATGTATAAGCTTTCGGATGTATATAAGGGCGAATCAGATGAAATGATAGCCGAAATGCTTGATAGTAAGCTTACTTCCGGAGAAGCATATAAAAAGTTTAGTGATTTCGTGATGATGCAGGGCGGAAGTCTGGATTCGTTCGAGAATAATGAGGATCGTAAAAAGAAGCTTTTGGCAGAAGAAAAGCTTTTCAAGGCTGTTATAACAACAGAGGATATTTATAAAACAGAAAAATCTGATTATTATATGTACAAGAACTTAAATGCAGATCTTTTTGGAAATATTTCTCTTATGCTTGGAGCGGGCAGATTAAAAAAAGAGGATGAGATTGATCCTGATGCAGGAATAGTTTTTACAAAAAAAGCATTCGATAAGATAGAGAAAGGGGATGTTCTGATGACTCTTTATTCCAGAGACAGGTCAAGGCTTAAAGAAGCTGTTTCTGTGCTTAAGGAGGAAATCAGTCTAACTTCATATAAAAGTGAAGAATCAGGAAGTATCATCCTCAGTATCATCTGATGCAGAAAAAGATTTGAATTATTTATTTCAGAAATATTGAATAGAAGTGTTTTTTTATGTATAATTAAGCATTATAAATTAATAAATAAACAGGGAGGATACAAAAAGTGGGTATTTTATCAAGATTTAAGGACATCATGTCATCAAACATTAATGCGCTTCTTGACAAGGCGGAAGATCCGGAGAAGATGATTGATCAGACACTTAGAAATCTTAATAATGATCTTGCGAAGGTTAAGGAAGAGACGGCTGAGGTTATGGCTGATGAGGCTAAGGCTAAGCGTAATCTCGACGAGTGTAACGCAGAGATTGCTCGTATGCAGCAGTATGCAGAGAAGGCTGTAGTTGCCGGTAATGATGCGGATGCAACAAGATTTTTAACAGAGAAATCAAAGCTTGTTGCTAAACAGGCTACACTTCAGCAGGTATATGATGTATCGGCTGCAAATGCCATGAAGATGCGTCAGATGCATGATAAGCTTGTTAATGATATAGCTGAGCTTGATTCTCGTAAGGATGCTATCAAGGCTAAGATCAGACTTGCCAAGGCACAGCAGGATATCAACAAGATGACTTCAAAGGTTAATTCAGAGTCCAGCTTTGCATCATTCCAGAGAATGGAAGATAAGGCAGATGCTATGCTTGATGTTGCTGCAGCAGAAGCAGAACTCAATGCTACAACAGCTTCCAGTGAAGTTGATAATCTCACATCCAAGTATGATGCTTCTCCTGATGCAGCCGTTCAGGATGAGCTTGCTGCACTTAAAGCAAAGATGGGAATGACATCAGCTGAGTAATGTCAGGTTTAAATGATAAACAATGGGAGGCCTGCTCACATGTAGAGGGGCCTCTTCTTATTCTTGCCGGAGCGGGTAGTGGTAAGACCCGTGTTATAGTTCATAGAATAGCGTATCTTATCGAGGATATGGGGGTTAATCCTTATAATATCCTCGCTATTACATTTACCAATAAGGCTGCTAGAGAGATGCGCGACAGAGTAGAAGATCAGGTTGGATTCGGAGCAGAGAGTATCTGGGTTAGTACATTTCATTCAATGTGCGTCAGAATACTCAGAAGATTCTATGATCGTATAGGCGGAAATAATAATTTTACTATATATGATACTGATGATCAGAAGGCTGTCATTAAAGAGGTACTTAAAACTTTAAATTTTGATACCAAGAATTATCCCGAAAAGGCTTGTCTAAGTGCTATATCCAAGGCTAAAGAAGAGTTTCAGACTCCTGAAGATATGGACAGAATCTATGCTGGTGAGTACAGAATGTCACAGATGGCGAGAGTGTATCGGGAATATCAGCTCAGGATGAAGCAGAATAATGCACTGGACTTTGATGACCTTATCTATAAGACTATCGAGCTTTTTACGAAGGACAAAGAAGTTCTTGAGGTTTATCAGAACAGATTCAAGTATATAATGGTTGA
This sequence comes from Lachnospiraceae bacterium, assembly GCA_003520205.1. GTDB lineage: Bacteria > Bacillota > Clostridia > Lachnospirales > Lachnospiraceae > Eubacterium_Q. The sequence continues at coordinate 960 of DOVG01000241.1, read as the reverse complement.
TGAGTATCAGGACACTAATCATTCGCAGTTTATGCTTATAAAACTTCTTGCTGATAAGTGGAAGAATTTATGTGTGGTAGGTGATGATGATCAGTCTATTTATAAATTCAGAGGAGCTGATATAAGTAACATACTTGATTTTGAAAAGGTATACCCGGATACCAAGGTGGTTAAGCTTGAACAGAATTATCGTTCTACATCTAATATACTAAATGCTGCCAATGCTGTAGTTGCCAACAATATCGGTCGTAAAGAAAAGAGACTTTGGACTGATACCGATGGTGGAAACAGAATACGTTATGTGGTTTATGATTCTGAATATGAAGAAGCTCAGGGAGTTGTTAATATTATCCTGGATAAAACCATTGAGGGATACAGTCTGTCAGATATGGCTATTTTATACAGGACTAATGCGCAGTCAAGAGTTCTGGAGGAAAAGCTTATATATTCAAATGTTCCTTACAGACTATTTGGTGGAACCGGTTTCTATAATCGTAAAGAAATAAGAGATATTCTTGCTTATCTGAAATTGATATCCAATACAAGTGATGAAGTATCCTTTGCGAGAATAGTAAATGTTCCCAAGCGTGGAATAGGACAGACTACAGTAAATAAGCTTCGTGATGCGGCCTATGAATCAGGGCTTTCCATGTATGATTATCTTCTTGATGAGGATCATATCAGTTCTATGGGACGTTCAGGTGAAAAGCTTAAAGAATTTGTAAACCTTATAAGTTCGCTAAAGATGATTGCTGATACAGGAGATCTGACACAGCTCTTTGATTCACTTATGGAAAAAACGGGCTATAAAGTACAGCTTATAAATGAGGGAACCGATGAAGCAAAAGGCCGAGTAGAAAATATAGAAGAATTAAAGAATAAGATATCCTCCTATATGACGGAATCAGAGGAACCATCTCTTCAGGAACTGCTTGAGGAAATCTCTCTTGTGGCAGACAC
>DOVG01000217.1 GCA_003520205.1 Lachnospiraceae bacterium | reverse complement strand
CCTTTTTTCTTTCGCAGTGGGCAAAAAGTCCCAGGTCGCTTCTTGTGAATTTTTCAAAATTAGCCATAGTTTTTTACCTCTCCATATCCAGATTCATTTCTGGTATAGGCAAGCTATACCAAAATGAGATTTTGGTGCTTGCTCAGGGCGCTGCCCCGAGACCCCGTAGTAAGCCGGACAAAAAGCTGTCCGGCTTCAAATTCGCTCTGCCGTATGACGAATAAGCAGCTGCGCCGGTACTGTCCGCACGCCGCACGCTTATTCATCAATTGCAGACGTACCGTCTGAAGGTACATAATGTTCCGAAGAAGTATCATCCTTCTTCGATACATCCTGTACCTTTCCGGCAGAGCTTTTTCTGCCCGATGAAGTATCCTGTGAAGAAACTGCCGTCATCTTCCCAAGATACTCATCGAGCAGTTCAAGATCAGGTTCCTCGCCCATGTGCTTGCGAACGATATCAGCTATCCTTCTGTTATCCTTCTCTACGGCACGTTCATACTTCTCCCTGATCTTGTCCAGGTCCTTTTTTAATTCCTTTGTACTTTTTTCTGCTCTCGGCATTTTTAGTCACCTCCGTTATTTTAGTTTTCATTTTTCTAATCTCTTCCATCCTATCAATCATTTTCATTTCTCTAATAACTCCAATTCTTATTAGTATTCTTTTATATAAAGAAAGCTTTTGTACCTATGACAGCTTTCATAATATTATTGATATGATGGAAATCTATCCTGTATGGACAGGTACATCAGATACAGCATGGATAGGAACATCCGACACAGCCTTAACAGCGTCACGGTCACGCAGGTCGCTGCCTTCGTTAAGCCTGATGAAGTACTCCATCGTATCCACACGGATAAGCAGCTTTCTTCCCACTCTGAGTACAGGAAGTTTATTCCATTCAATAAGCTTACGAATCGTATTCCTGCCAATGCCGGTACAGTCCGCCGCTTCTTCTATTGAATAAGCAAGTTTGTTTTCGTGCATAAGGGTTCACCTCCTTTCGTTTGCGTAATGCAATTTTGAACATTGTAATCCTTTTGCATTTATTCGTCAAGCATAATGCTAATAATTATTTAATTTGCATTTGCGTATTGCAATTTTATTTTATGTATGCTAAAGTACAGATGTACCGAACGAAATGTTCCCTCGTTCAGGAACATCGCATGCAAATTATGCTGGCGATGTCTGGTACTAATACACCGATAAGAGGAGGCGTAAACAGATGAAAGATAAAGATTTACGCAAGATGATTGGCAGCCGGATCAAGCAGCGCCGCTTGGAACTTGGACTGAACCAAAAGTACATCGCTGAAAAAATGGATGTAAATATTTCTACCATACAGCGATATGAAGCAGGAACAATCGACAACACAAAGAAGCTCGTTCTGGAAAGCATATCTGCTATTCTCCATGTATCTGTTGAATGGCTGAGAGGTGAAACCGACGAGTACGAAACGGATATCTCCGATTCAAGGGATCTGCAGATAAGAGACTTAATGGGAAAACTTACTGTTGCGGTTTCGGATGGACTTAAAAAAGATGAAGCTGCTTTCACAAAGGACCTTCTCATTTTCCTTCTTACAGAGTACGAAATGTTCCTTGACTCTTTCCGTTTCGGTTGTGAAAACTACAAGGATACGGACAGGGAAAAGGATATCGCTTCTATTACAGGGTTCGACTCCATGAAGGAATATAATGAGATAATGTTCCTGCGTGAGGTAACACATACAATAAATGCATTTAACGATATAGCCGATGTGATCCGTATCTACTCTAAGGACTCGAAGAAGGCAGATAACCGTCTTCAGAATCTCCTTAGCTATTACAAAGATTCAGAGTAGAAAAGCAGTCGGAATTATCGTATAGTAATAAAGAGCATTTCAGCAGTTCCGATTGCCAGCCGGAAAGGAGAAATATTTTATGGCAAAAGGATCTGTTAGAAAAAAAGGTAAGAAATGGTACTATCGGTTTTATGTTGAAGATGAGAGTGGAAACCTGATTCAGAAGGAATGTGTCGGTTTCGAAAGCAAAGCTGAAACTGAAAAGATGCTAAGAGCTGCGATGGATGAGTATGAAAAAAAGAAGTTCGTTGCCAGATCAGAGAATATAACTCTTGATGAACTTCTTGACATCTGGGTTGAAGAAGATCTTAAGGTCGGAACGCTCAGTAACGGAACTATGCAGCATTATCAGCATATAGTAAGCCGTATCAAAAAGCATCCTATAGCAAAAAAAAAGCTTAGGAGCATAACATCAGAACAGTTACAGGAATACGTCGACTTAATGGCTTTTGGCGGAACATGCGGAGACTTTACAACAAAAGGAATTCAGACCATCAAGGATTACATCGCTGTTTTAAATCATGCATTCAAGTTTGCTATATTTCCTAAAAAATATATCACATTCAATCCTATGCAGTATGTGATTAATCATAAAAAGCAGGCTGATATTGATATATTTGGTGATGCTATAGAAGATACCGATTCCACAAAACCACTTTCATATGATGAATATCAGACACTGCTCTCTTATATGGAAGAACATAGTCCGGTTTCAATTCTGCCGATACAGATATCATATTTCACCGGTCTCAGACTTGGCGAGGTATGCGGACTGACATGGCAGGATATAAATCTAGATGAACAGTATCTTACAGTAAGAAGAAGTGTTAAGTATTCTCCCATCAGACATAAGATAGAGATAGGACCAACAAAAAGAAAAAAGATTAGAGTTGTTGATTTCGGTGATACACTCACTGCTATTCTGAAGAAAGCTCAGAAGGAACAGAAGAAGAACCGTCTTAAATACGGAGCTTTATATAAGACGAATCAATTCATGGAAGTAATCGACAAGAACCGGACATACTATGATCTATACTCATTCGTAGTAAATGATACTATTCCAGAAGGATACAGAGAAATATCATTCGTATGTACCAAGGAAGACGGTTCCTATCTTCCAACCGGATGTCTTACATGCTCATGCAGACGTGCTGCAGATAATATTCCTGAATTAGAAGGATTCCATTTCCATGCACTGAGGCATTCATATACCACTAACCTTCTAATCAATGGTGCGCAGCCAAAAGATGTGCAGGAGCTTCTTGGACATTCAGACCTGTCAACAACAATGAACATTTATGCTCACGCTTCCAGAGAAGCCAAGCGTAATTCAGCAAGGCTCATGGATAAAGTAGCGGATGGAAACTCATAAACAAGTTTCCCTTATTTTCCCTTAATAAAGATTTTTCCCTTGTTGAATGCTCATAAGGGCAAAAAAAAGGGAAAATAATAATATTTCTGATATTAAACAGCCTGCAAATGGCTAAAATAAAGGGAATGTTCAAAAACATTAAATAAAACTGAAATATAAAAAGTGCTGTTCGACCAATCTTTATTATACTCAGTCAATGGTTCTCCCGATGATTTATACTCATTACTATCTGGGAAGTCCG